>JAKLHP010000019.1 GCA_022710085.1 Patescibacteria group bacterium
GATATATTTATTGGAACAATAAGTTGTCCAGTACTTTCCGATAATCATAGGATTGCTATTGTCTGGGATGGTCCCACTTGCTTCCCAAGATGAAACTATCAATCCATTTCTAAAGGTGTACCAGTTATTTCCATCCCTCACTATCGCATAATGAACCCACTGGTTCAAGGTAACATCTCCCATATCTTTAGCGGATGCTAAATCCCAACCCCCAGTCTCTTGTTTTAATACATAGAGTGATAGTTTTCCACTTGATTCATATCCAACAAGAAAAGGAGCGCTTTGGGAATCACTCCTTGCAAAACTCACCGAGTTACTTATGCTACTGGTTTGATATTCCCACCAATCCATCGTGAAACTACTGGAACCGAAATTAAAATCATCTGAACTTGAGATAGAAAGATAATCTCCATTTCCGTCAAAATAGGCGCCATACCCTCCAAATTTGCTTTGACTGGAACTTCTGGTCGTATCTCCGTATTTAGTTACTGCGTGGACACTAGGAGAACTATCGGTCAATTCTGTATCGTCCATATGAAGAAGCAGTTTTGTATAATTTTCATCAGACCCATAGGATATATTAGAGAAAAAAACTAACCATCCTAAAGAAATCAATAGAAAGAAAACAAACTGAAAAGTTATTTTCCTGAAAACTTTAAATAAGTTTTGATATTGGTATTTCATTTTGATTTTTTATCCCGTGGAATACCTTGCTTCAAGCAAAGTAATTCCGCTGGGTCAAATTTTTCTATTTATTTTTTTCTAGTTTTATTATATCACAAAAATTGGATTTGTGTGCAAGAAATTGGCTGTGGATAAGTTCTTCCAAAATTAGCTTTTTTAAAAAAATAAACAAGTTAATTTTTACTTTTATATTTCAAATAAGCTTCAACAAATTCTCCGATTCCTCCATCAAGAACTTTTTCCGTATCGCTGGTTTCAAATTTTGTCCGATGATCTTTTACCATTTTGTATGGATGAAGGACATAAGAACGGATTTGATTTCCCCATTCAGCACTATGAAATTCCCCTCGGATTTTTCTCTCTTCCTGTTCTTTTTCTTCCAAAAATTTTTGATGGAGCTTGGCCTTTAGCACTTTCATCGCCTGCTCCCTATTCTGAAGCTGTGATCTTTCATTTTGGCAGGAAACTTGAATTCCAGTGGGAATGTGGGTAATTCTAACTGCGCTATCAGTAGTATTCACATGTTGGCCTCCCGCACCTGAAGAACGGAAAGTGTCCAATCTGATATCCTGAGGATCAATCTTAACCTCTTTAATTTCGCCGATGATTGGAAGAATCTCCACTAAAGCAAACGATGTTTCCCGGAGATGATCGGAATTGAAAGGAGAAAGACGGACCAATCGATGAACTCCGACCTCCCCCTTAAGATAACCGTAAGCATAGTTACCCTGGATTTCAACTGTCACACTTTTTATCCCGGCTTCAGAACCCCTCGATTCATCAAGAATTTTGGCATTAAAATTATTTTTTTCTGCCCAGCGTAGATACATACGAAGAAGCATTTCGGTCCAATCCTGGGCATCTACTCCCCCGGCTCCGCTATGAATCGAAAGTATTAAATCATTTTTGTCATAAGCTCCTCCTAACAGAGTTTGGAACTCAAGTTCGTCGATATTCTTTTCAAGAATTTCTATTTTATTTCCGATGTCCTTGATTTCTTCTTCGGAATTGGAAATTTTCAAAAATTCCCTGAGTTCTCCGGCTTCTTTTTCGACGTTTTCCATTTTTTCCGCTTCTCTTCTCAGAAGTTCAATTTCCTTCATTACCTCTCCGGCCTTCTGATTATCCTTCCAAAAATCAGGATTTTCTGATTCTTTTTCCAGCTTTTCTATTTCCTTTTTCTTTTTATCCAACTCAAAGATAGTCCCGAATACTCGGGATTTTAGCAGAAATTGCATTGAGTTTTTCCTGGAGTTCTTTCATTTCTTTACTTTAATTATAACAGGGATTATTCGAACAACAAAAGCAACAGGGTCATTAATCCTATTCCCAAAATAAAATTGACCAGCTGCCAGAAAGACCTTCTAATCTCTGTATGCTTGTGAAGTTCAGGAATCAGATCGGCACTGGCGATATAAATAAATCCTCCGGCTGCAAATGGAACAAGAAAGCCTGCGATACCATTGCCGCTGCTGAAGATTAAAACCAGAATGGCACCCATAATTGCCGCCAAGGCAGTCATAAAATTGAGAAAGAGCGCCCGAGCCCTGGAGAATCCGCTATAAATCAATGATCCAAAATCCCCAATTTCCTGGGGAATCTCATGGAAGACAACCGCTATGGTCGTGGCAATCCCTATCGGAATACTTATTAAATAACTTGCTCCGATAATCATTCCGTCAATAAAATTATGAATCGTATCTCCAGCCAAGATTGTGTAAGAAAAAACATGAGGATGGTCATCAGATGCTATTTCATGGCAATGTCTCCAATGAATAAACTTCTCCAGAATAAAAAAAGTGACAATTCCTGACAAAATCAAAAGAGGAACAAAAAAAGCATCTGAAGTTTTTTTATAAGCTTCTGGAATAAGATGGATAAAGGCATCGCCCAAAAGAGTCCCAGCTGAAAAACTGACAAAATAAATCAGAATTTTATTTAGCCTCTCCTTCTTCAACGGAAATGAAAAAAATCCAGTAAGCGAAATCAAGCTTACTGCAAAAACACTAAATATTGTATAAAACCAGACCTGCATCGATTCTTATTAAAACTTTACTTTCTTATTCTATAATATTACTATAGTTTATAGCAATGCCACCCTAGCTCAGTTGGTAGAGCGACGCATTCGTAACGCGTAGGTCGCCGGTTCAATCCCGGCGGGTGGCTCAAAAAATTTATGATCAAAAAATACAAACACATTTCTTTTGACTTAGACGGAACATTAGTAGGGACGGTTCGCGAGTACCGTCATTTTGTTGTGCCAAAAGTAGTCGAAGAGCTAGGAGGCATAATCAATAATCCTTTCCATATTGATAGATTCTGGTTCGAGAAAAACAGAAACTTAATCATACAAGAAAATTTTGGAGTTGATCCGGAAAAATTCTGGAAAATATGGAGAGGAGTAGATACTCCCGAGCTGCGCTCCCAAAATACTGCTCCTTATCGGGATACAGAATCTTCTCTCAAAAAATTAAAAGAGATGGGAAAGAAAATTTCAATCATTACCGGGGCTCAAAAAAATATTGCTGATATGGAGATAAAAAAAATAAACGGAGCCCGATATGATTATTGTCTTTCAATTTTTGAGAACAACTTCAAGGAAAAACCCGCTCCTGAAAGCTTTCATTTTGTCATGAAAAAATTAAAAATAAAACCGATAGAAACTTTGTATGTCGGTAACAGCAATGAAGATGCTTTTTATGCTCAAAAAGCCGGGGTTGATTTTATCCACATTGACCGAAAAGAGCATCCGTTTAAACTAGAAAAATACGCGATAAGGGTTATAAACTCGCTTGAAGAATTATTTGGAACCTGACATTTCAACTAATTTTTTCCAATTTCCATTCACTGATTTCTGAATTTCTTTGATCACTTTTTTATTCTTCTCCTCGAATAAATGTTTGAATCTTCCCTGTTCCTTTAGGAATTCCTCAACTTTTTTGGGGTTTTTATTTACGTAATTAATTACGTAATTTCCTTTTTCAATCTCGTAGAGCGGCCAAAAATTTGTTTCAGTGGCCAACCTTCCTAATCTCACGTAACGCGAGGTTGGAAATTTCCAAAGATTAGTACAAGGTTGAAGCACTAAAAGAAATGACGGTCCTTTTGTTTCAAGAGCCTTTTTGGCTTTCATCGCCAAATCATTCGGATAGGCGACATTCGCTTGCGCCAAATATTTTATTCCATGGGATTTTACAATTTCCATAAGATCTTTTCTGTTTCTGCTTTTGCCGAAAGAATCAAGGCCGGCCGGCTCAGTTTCCGTATTAGCTCCAAGCGGAGTTCCCCCGGATCTTTGACCTCCGGTATTCATATATCCCCCATTATCATAGCAAACATACAAAAATTCATGTCCTCTTTCCAAGGCTCCAGAAAGAGATTGGAGACCGATGTCATAAGTTCCCCCATCACCTCCAAAAACAACCAGTTTGGCTTTTCCGCCAAAGGCGGACCCGCCTTTGGCGGATTTCTTTAATTTAGCTTTTTTTAGTAAAGCTTTCTGAGCCGCTTCTACTCCGGAAATTGTTGCTGCGGCATTTTCAAAAGCGCTATGGATGTAAGGAATTTTCCAAGCCGTGTAAGGATAAATCGTCGTGGTAACCTCAAGACAGCCAGTCGCGTTGGAAACAATCACCGGATCTTTAGTTGCACCCAAAATCGTCCTCACGATGACCGGTATTCCGCATCCTGCGCAAGTCGTATGTCCTGGCGCTAATTTTTTGGTAAGTTCTTGGTTCATTTTATTTTAAATATTTAATCTCTTTGGAAAATTTCCATTTTATTAAATCTTCGAAAACATTTTCAATCTCATCTTGCAAAATATCGCTTCCTCCCAAGCCGTAGATATAACTTGAAACTGGAAGTCCGCAATCTGCAGAGCGCAAAGCATTTACCACATCAGAATAAATTGGCGGATAGGCGCCAAGAGAAATTGCCCGGTCTAAAACTGCAATTCCCTTCATGCTTTTCAATGCTTGAGCAAGATTATCATAAGGGAACGGCCTGAATAATTTTATTTTCAGGAGCCCGACTTTTTTCCCCTGGCTACGAAGCTTATCGACCGCTTCTTTTGCAGTTCCAGATGCCGATCCAGCAATAACAATCGCATATTCTGCTCCTTCCAACTTGTATTTCTCAAAATAATCATAAGATTTTCCAAAGGTAATCTTGAATTCGCTTGTAATTTTTTTGTATTCAGCCAGAGCTTCTTTGAAAGCCTCAGCCTGCTCAATCTTAAAATCAAAATAAGAGTTTTGAAGAGCCAAAAAACCGAAACTTGTCGGATCCTTAAAATCAAAAAGTGATTTTTCCGGTTTATAATCTCCAAGAAACTTCTTTGTGGTTTTATCGTCCTGCACATTCATCCTCTCCACGGTGTGCGAAGTATGAAATCCGTCCATTATTACCATAGCCGGAATCTTTACTCTTTCAGAAAGTTTCATTGCGATAAAACTGTTATCATAAACCTCCTGAGCATTCTCTGAAAAAATCTGAATCCAGCCAGCATCTCTTGAACCCATCACATCTCCATGCTCTCCATGTATATTAATCGGGGCCGAAAGGGCTCTTGCACTGACATACATAAAAACAGGAAGTCGAAGCCCACTAGCTATGTACAGCATCTCATGCATTAGAGCCAGCCCTTGCGAACTGGTCGCCGTTACTGAACGCACTCCTCCCGCGCTAGCTCCAATCGCCGCACTCATAGCACTATGCTCTGATTCTACCTGAATTATTTCAGTTAAAACTTTCCCGTTTGCTTTCATTTTGGCAAAAGTTTCAACAATCGGAGTCTGGGGAGTAATCGGGTATACTGCCATCACATCCGGTTCAGCTTGGCGTAAAAATTCAGCCGCCGCTGTTCCACCAGTCATTGCCTTTACTTTATAAATCTTGTTAGTCATATAGATCAATTAACTTTTTTCATAGTTATTGCGTGAGTCGGACATTCAACCGCACAAACTCCGCATCCCTTGCACCAATCCATATCAACCGACGCTATTCCTTTTGAATTTTTGTTTTTTTCAGGATGGATATTTTGTCTGATTTTTATGGCCGCTTCGGGACAAAAAGAAATGCAGTTCCCGCAACCGATGCATTTCTTGGCATCAATTTCCGGGGACAAATATTTCCAATCCCCAACCTTTTGAGCCTTTTTAATATCGTTCTTTATGGTTGAATCCTTATATTGAGTCATAAGCTTTTTCCATAGCTAAAATATTTTTCTTTGTTAATTCCTCTCCTATTTTTTCGTTAAAAATACCTTCAAAAACCTTGATCACATTGGATATTTTTACTATTTCAGTAATTTTGATAAGATATCCCAGAATAACAACATTAGGATTCGGTTTTCCGATAATTTTCATAGCTAATCCCGAGGCGTCAATGGTGTATATCTTTCCATTTAAGCCAGTTGTTTTTGAAATTATTTCCCTGGGACTTTTTTTTGAATTAATCAAAATGATTCCATCTTTGTTCGAAATAATATTTTTCAGTATTTCATCGCTTTTCAGTATTGTTTCGTCCAAAACGACAAGAACATCAGGATTTTTTATCGGTTCTGAAGTTCTTATTTCTTTTTGAGAGATTCTGAGATAAGTTTTTATCGGCGCTCCGCTTCTTTCCGGACCAAAATCAGGAAAAGCTTTAACAAACTTCCCTTCTAATACTCCGGCTTGAGCCAAAATTTCAGTAGCGGACTTCGCACCCTGTCCTCCCCTGGCTAAAAATACCATATTAAATATTTCTTGATTGAATTTCATCTCGACAACGATCCGCCCTGAGCTTGGAAAGCAAGCGCGAAAAATTTAAAAAAATTATTTCTAACAAATTCCTGACAGCACTCAATACAATCGGAAAACTGCTACCAGGATATGTTTAAATAATAACACAAATAAGCAGTCAAAAAAAGAGACAGCACTTTGAATAGCTGTCTCTTGTTATTGGTTACATTTTCGAATTGACGATTATTTCGCTAATTCTGCCTCTATCATTTTCTTTATTTCCTCATAGCTTGTTCCGCTGCTTACAGATTTATCATTAATGAAGATTGACGGGGTTCCGGAGATTCCGAATGATTCTGCATCACCCTTGTCGACATTAACTTTGTCGATGTACTTCTTATCATCCAAGCAACTGTTGAAATCGGATTTCAAGCCAATTTGCTGAGCATAAAGCTTGAATTTCTGGGTTCCTTCTGATTTTCCCCAATCATCCTGGTTAGTGAAAAGCTTATCTGCATATGCGACAAATTTTCCCTGTTCATTGGCACATTCAGAAGCTAAAGCTGCATTCTCGGCCTGAGGATGAAAATTTAAAGGAAAATTCTTATAAACAAGAAGAACTTTGTCTCCAAATTCGGAAATTATTTTTTTTGTCACGCTGGTATGGAAAGCCTTACAATAAGGACATTGAAAATCGGAAAACTCAAAAATTGTGACTTTCGATTCGCTGTTTCCAATTTTAATGTCATTATCCTTTGCCTGCATCGTTTCAATATATTTTCCCGGTTGAATCCCGAGTTCGGATGTTTTCAAAACATAATTGTTATCCTTTTGGACAAAAAGCATTCCGGCTTGTTTGAAAAAATCAGTATTTTCAATCTCTTTTGAAAAGACGAATGCAGGAAGAGTTTTGATTCCAAACTTCTTGATTGCCGCATCTCCTTCCTCTGTTTTCTGATCAAGCTTGGAAGTCATGATGGTAGGAGCAATCCTGTGGAGCCAAAGAACCGGTTCGTCAGGCTTACAAGCCTCGCAGCTATCATCTGAAATAACCTGGACTTTTACGATCGGTTCGCTATAAGATACCCACGTTTTTCCTCCATAATTAAAAATATCGGTTTGAGCAAGTTTCTTTGAAGAGAAACCTCCTCCTCTTATTAATTGGATAACATCCACAAAAATGCTGCCCAAAAGAAGTCCCCCGAGAAGAATTGATAAGGAAATGAGATTCTTGATCTTTTTTTCCTTATTGTCGGTTTCTTCGGAAATTCCTTCCTCTTTCTTGTTTTCTTCTTCCATAACCTTATGAATCAAACAATTTAAAAAATAAATTATTGACTCTTGTTAGATTTAATTAATTATTTTATTGATTGACTTCTTGTGTCTCACCCTGTGACTCAGCAGGTACCTGCTGAGAATCTGCTTTTTTTTCAGCTATTTCCTTTTTTATCTTTTCAAAATCATAAGCTTGTTTTACTGAGATAATTTCATTGTCATTGAAACCAATAGTAACTCTTTTTGAAGCCTCGGTTTTAATCACCACTCCCAAAAGAAAGCCAAGGATAAAAAATAAAGCCAATTCAAAACGAAAATCCATCCTTTTTTTTGGATAATTTTCTTCTTCCTTATTTTCTTCTTCTTTGTTTTCCGATTCTTTGTTTTCTAATTCTTCCATATTTTTCCTTAAATTTATTACCACATAAGTATAACAATGGCTCAAAAAATGAGCAATATTGCCAAACAATGGTTTTTATTACTTAATTTTATTCTTTTCTCAGAGCTTCCATGGGACTTAGTTGAGAAGCTTTTCTGGCAGGATAGATCCCAAAAATCAATCCAGTTAAAGCCGAAAATCCAAAACCGACTATAACCGACTTCAAGGTTACAGGAAATTCGAGGTTAAATCCGAAATTAAAGGCCAACTTTTCAAAAACACTTGAAAGCAAAAATCCTGTAGCCACACCGAAGATTCCTCCCAAAACAGTCAGGAATATCGCTTCAAAAAGGAATTGCTTGAGAATATCCGACTTTTTTGCCCCTATTGATTTTCGAAGCCCGATTTCGAAAGTTCTTTCCGTCACTGCGACATACATCACATTCATGATTCCTACTCCTCCGACTACCAGAGAAATAGAAGTCAGAGCCAAAAGCAAATAATCAACGACATTGAAAACTTTATCCAGAATTTCCTTGAGTTCTGCGATCGAATTGACCGCAAAATCATCGTCTTTCGTTTCTCTGATATTATGCTCGTCTCTCATTACATCGGTTGCTTCCAGAATGGTAAGCTCCAGTTTATTCATATCTTTTATTTTGAAAACGGCAAATTGTATATAGTCAATTCCAAGAATTTTTTTCTGAAGCGTTCTGATTGGTAGATAAATTGTATTGTCATAATCAAAAACTCCCGAAGATCCTCTTTCTTTCAAGACCCCCTTAACTTTAAATGTTTGTCCTTTGATTTTAATGTTCTGTCCAATTGCATCAGTATCGCCAAAAAAATCTTTTTTGATTTTACTCCCTAAAACTATTACTTGCTTAAGACCTCGATCATCTTCTTCAGTAAACGGTTCTCCGGAAACAACCTCAGTCTTATCATCAGCCTCAAAAACACTGGCCGTCATCCCCATCATGCTGGGTTGTTTGTTCTTATTCTTGTAACTGACTATCTGCTGACTCATCATTCCCCCATACCAAGAATCGATATTGGATATTTTGGCTACTGCTTCAGCATTTTCTATTTTGAAAGTGGTGATCTGTTTTCCAAATTGCCCGGAAACGTTTTCTGAGGAATTCTTATCTACTTCAGGAACCTTGGGTTCAATTTCAATAATGTTGCTTCCGAAAGATTCAATCTGGCCAACTATATAACCTTTCACTCCAGATCCCAGAGCCAGAACCAAAATAACAGAAACCACTCCAATAACAATCCCCAGGAGCGATAAGATTGTCCGGCCGAAATTCGAACGAAGATTTCCGAAAGCTAACTTGATTGATATTATTAATTCATACATAAGTTATAAAATTATTCGTATCTCAGTGCTTCCATCGGACTTACCTTTGAAGCCTTGTAAGCCGGATAAATTCCGAACAAAACTCCAATTAAAGCTGATACGCCAAAAGCAACAAAAATAGATGGGACGGAAATAATTAAAGGCCAATAATAATTTAAAGCCTGAATAACAACTGAAGCGATAAAGGCCAAGAATATGCCGACAATTATTCCGATAATTCCGCCCAGAGAAGATATCGTCGCCGCTTCGATTAAAAACTGGAAGATAATTTCAGAATTTCTCGCTCCGACAGCTTTCCGAAGTCCGACCTCTCTCACTCTCTGATTGACCGCAATAAGCATCACGTTCATGATGCCGACTCCTCCAACAATAAGAGACACTGTTCCGATTGCCAAAAGAAAATATCGAAGGATATTGGTGATATTGGTTACTGTTTCCAGGGCAGAAGCTTGATCTCGAACAGAAAAGTCATCTTTTGAAGAATCTTTAATATTATGCCTTTCTCTCATGGTAATTTTGGTATTGGCTATTGCTGAGGGAATGAGATCCGGACTTTTTACTTTGAGCCGGGCATAAGATAAATAATCAATTCCCAAAAGTATTTTTTGGGCAGTTTTAACCGGGACACAAACAGAATCATCCTGGCCAGACATTCCAAAAGAACTTGAGCCGCGCTCTTTGAACACTCCTATTATATTAAAATTTTGATCTTTGATTTTTATTGTTTTTCCAAGGGGATCATCATTCCCAAAAAAATCTTCTGCCATCTTGTTTCCGACAACTGCTACCTTTGAGAGATTAGTTTCTTCTTCTTCGGTAAAAAATCTCCCTTTTTCTACTTCGGCAGTTTCCACCTCAATATAACTGGCAGTCGTACCAGTAAAAGAAACTGATTTATCTGTTCCTTTATAAGAGACTGTGTCAGATCCCATAACATAACCTGCGCCATTGACCACTTCTGGAACATTTCTCGGATTTCTGAGTGCTTCCAAATCATCGTAAGTAAAGGTAGTGATTGAAATTCCCATCGCTGCTGCAGGAGGACTATTGTCATCGCTGGAAGCTCCTGGTATAACCGCAATCAAGTTAGTGCCAATTCCTTTTACCTGATCCAAAATTAGCTCCTGAGCTGATTGTCCGATTGCCATAATTAGAATCACCGAACCGACGCCAATGATAATTCCAAGCATCGTTAAAAAAGAGCGGAATTTCGCCGCCGTCAGGTTCTTGTAAGAAATTTTGATGGGACTTAAAATTTTCATTGAAAATAATTCAAAATAAAAACATTAAAATAAAAAATGACGGCGTAAAATTATAAAATATTTTTTAACTTCTAATTGTCAT
Source organism: Patescibacteria group bacterium (assembly GCA_022710085.1). Classification (GTDB taxonomy): domain Bacteria; phylum Patescibacteriota; class Minisyncoccia; order Moranbacterales; family JAKLHP01; genus JAKLHP01. The sequence continues at coordinate 10,766 of JAKLHP010000019.1, forward strand.
TTTTAACTTTAATTTTTTAATTTTGGACTATTTCAGCAGTTCTCCGTCTTCCGCAATTTTTCTGTTTTTCACCAAGTCATCGGCAAAAATTTTCCCGTCTCTGACATAAAGAATTCTTTGGGCATGTTGAGCAGTAAATGTTTCATGGGTAACCAGAACAATTGTGTGTCCCTGGTTGTTAAGCTCTTGCAGGATTTTCATTATCTGTGTTCCAGATTTTGAATCAAGATTTCCTGTCGGTTCATCAGCAAAAATAACATCTGGATTATTAACCAATGCTCTGGCTATTGCCACTCTTTGTTTTTCACCTCCGGAAAGTTGGCTGGAAAGATAATTAATCCGATGATCCATAAAAACAGATCCGAGTGCCTTTTGAACTTTCTCTTTCATCTCTTTCTTGTTCGTTTCTCCATGATCATAAAGAAGCGGGAGTTCGACATTTTCAAAAACAGTCGTTCTGGGAAGAAGATTAAAAGTTTGAAAAACAAAACCAATTTTCTGATTCCGGATATAAGCCAGCTTTTCTTCAGAAAAATTTTCCGTATCTTCACTGTCAAAAAAATATT
>JAKLHP010000002.1 GCA_022710085.1 Patescibacteria group bacterium
TTTGCGCCACAAATGGATTTATAAAAATTATCGTCAAAAGATTTTATGTCCACATTGATTGCATCAAGAAACGGAACTACCAGATCTAAGGTCTTGTCCGACATAAATCCGTTGGATACCCAGATATTTTTAAGTCCTTTCTTCCTGGCCAACTTCATTATGTCCAAACAATATTCCACAAAAATTGTCGGTTCGTTATATGTGTAGGCGATACTTTCGCATCCACTTTCAAGCGCTCCGTTCACAATTTCTTTCGGCGTAAGATCATATCCCCAATTTATTTTTTCATATTCGCTTGTTGCTCCTTTTAAATCGTAAATTTGGGAAATATCGTAATTTTGGCAGTTAGCACAACGAAAATTACAGCCGACGGTTCCAAGGGAATATGTTTCCGTTCCCGGTAAAAAATGAAAGAATGGCTTTTTTTCAATCGGATCAATATTAACTGCCGCTGTCTTACCATAAGCCAGAAGATATAATTTTCCCCCGATATTTTTCCGAATGCCGCAAATCCCTGTTCTGCCTTTTTTGATTTTGCAAAAATGGCTGCAAGTCTGGCATTCCAAGGTATGGACATCGATTTTTTGATAGTTAACACACTCTTTCATAGCGATTTTATTATAATACTACTACAATCCAATTTGAATAAAAATTTTACCAAAAAAGCATCCTTTAGGATGCTTTAAAAAATTGTCCTGTGTCTTACGCTTACGGAAATTTTATTCAATAGTCCAGCTGACATATCAAGCAAGCTTGACCATAAACCTTACGATATCTTCCACCACATTTCGTGTCTGGCCGTGCGTAGGATTGTAATGGATATATAAATCAGGTTTTCCGTTTATCTCAATAATATTAAAAGACTGTTTGGATGGATTTTTAGATACATCTTCGCACATGATATCGATTCCGACGAGATGCTTTCCGACAACCTTGGAAGCTGCGACACAAATTTTTTCAATTTTTTTGTGAACAGAGCTGGTCACATCTTTCGTTTCTCCACCTTCCGCTAAACAGGAGATTCTTTTAAAATATGCGATTTCATTCTTTGGCATAACGCTCTCCAGTGTGACATTCTGCTCTTTTAAAATTTGCTCGAGTTTCTCATCGAATTTCGTCTTTTGCTCTGTCGTTCGCTGTCTTTTTTCAATAATTTTTCTTATAGTAGACATCCCGTCTCCCTTGGCATATGGCGGAATCATCTCTAGCGCACCGATCACTTTTTCACCTAGCACCAAAATTCGATATTCCTTTCCAAACACCATTTCCTGCGCAATCATACTTTGATAATGCGGCAGTTCATTTTCAAGCACTTTCATTGCATCTTTAAAATTTCCGATAAACGGAAAGATTCCTTTACTGTTGGATCCTTGAGCATCTTTCAAGATGATCGGGTAAGTGAATTTGCTTAGCTTCTTTTTGGCTTCTTTCTTATCAAATCTTTTTTTGTAAAAACATTCAGTTTCCGGGGATGGCAAACCGTGAGCACGAAGAAGCTTGTGAGTAATTTCCTTGCACCTTGTTAATTCCCCGCTGACAAAAGACTGGCGAGTAATGGAAATCTTATGCTCGAGCAAGATGCGCTTACCTAATACATTGATATAGAAACATCCCCGCTCAGGAATGAATTCTTCAAAGGTACCGCCCATGCTTAAAATAGCGTTTTTAATGATAAGAGGATTTTTTCCCATAGATTTAGTTGCTCAAATAAAAATGCCTCTTATTCCTCAAAACTGCCCAAGAGTAGCAAGAGATAATTAGTGACCTTAATAAAAGATTCTTTTAATTTTAAACGATTTGGTGAAGATTGTGTGAAGTACATCACATATTATCATCAAATGCTAAGCATACAATATTTTCTTAAAAAAGTCAAAGTTTCAAGCAAAAACAAGGCGGATAAAGCCCTGTTTCATTAGCTCCATGAGCCAAAAGAAGTCAGAGTCATTTTTCAAGATTATGATTCGCGATAATACATACAAATTCCTGTTGCAACCTATAAGTTGGACAAATCCAGCTATTTACTGAATAATAGATTTGGTTAATATAATCTTAAATGATAAAAATAAGAAAGAAAATGAATACACATCAAAAGAAATATAAGCACAATTCCCCGTTCTCCTTGTCAGTCAAACGTTCCAAGAGCGGATTAGGGGTTTTTGCCAATGAGCCTATCAGAAAAAAGAAGTTCATCCTTGAATATTCTGGTGAACTTATCCCCAACCAAGAAGCTGACCGACGCGGCGGACGCTATCTGTTTAAAATTAATTCCCGCTGGACAGTAGATGGGAGAAATCGCGATAATCTAAGCCGCTACATAAATCATTCCTGCAAACCTAATTGCGAGGTGGAAACGCGAGGAAAAAAAATTATTATTAGTTCAATTAAAAATATTTGCACCGGAGAAGAGTTAGTTTACGATTATGGAAAAGAATATTTTGATGAATACATAAAATTAAGTGGTTGTCGCTGCAAGCGATGCCTGAATCATTAAAATCAAATAAAGAAAAAACACCTGTAATAGTGTTTTTTATTTGACTCCGCGATCCTGAGCGAGTTCGAGCTTAGTTATGGTCCTGTCAGGATGTGAATTAGATAATGTTAGAATCTTTATAAAAAATCAGAGCCGTGAGCGATTTGCTGCACGGCTCTATAAAGGTGATAAGTTTGGAACGTGTTTCATTCGTCCGTAGTGATTGCCAGATAGACCATCCTCCCGAGCTTTTCATTTTCCGGAATTCCCTCGATGTCTTCCGGGTTTATGATTTCAAACATGTGCTCGGAATCCCGCTCATATTGTTTGATATGGAAAGTAAACAAATAGCCATCCTTCTTGAGCGTTACCCGCTCAGCAAGATCCCCTTCGAACTCGGTTTGACTGCTGAATCCATAGGAAACCTTCGGAAGCAGTTTCTCCTCCCTCACTTTGGACACAAACTTCCACCAGAGATCCTCTTCCTTTTCCCAGATAGCAGAGGAATCGATCCTGATGTACCCAGGTTGTCCTACATTATCAGTTGGAAACTGGGCTTGCTGCATGAAGCTGTCTAAAACAGCCTGGGCAAAGTATTCCGTACCCATACTCATGCCAACCGCAACAATAAAGAATATAGAGTTGTCTCTGCAAACTGTTTCTTTTTCCATTTCCTTCCTCCTTATGGATGCTTGATTTGTCTATTTGTTAAAACTGCTATTCTTAACTGAAACGATAGTCTAATATAAAAAATATTTTATGTAAAGAGAAGGTTTAAACTCAAGACCGAGGCAACAAAAAATAAGGTACGTTTAATCCTTATTTATGCTGCTCGGCAAGTGGCATAAATATGGAACTAAAAACCTTGCTGATTCCTATCCAAATATTGAATATTGTTTGAAACAGATAGAAGAATTATTGCAAGAATAGAAGTTAGCTAGTTTCAATTTTCTTAATGACATCCGGCCAGTAATCTCCGTGAGGTACGTATTTATCTGGATATAGCTTAAGTTCTTCTTTAATCTTATTAATAGGAACGAACTTAATCTCAGCAACCTCAGTTTTTTGTAAAGAAAGACCATTGATTTCACCATCAAATTTTAGGAAATAAACATAACAGAACTCATTATTATTTATTTCCTTATAAATCGCACTGACTTTTCTAATTTCAGAAAACTCTAATTCCTCCGGTTTTACAGATAAACCAATCTCTTCTTCCATTTCCCTAAGAGCTGAAATTGCTGGCTCCTCGCCCGCGCTAACATGACCAGCTGCAGAAATATCCCACATGTCTGGATATAATTCCTTGTTTTTAGTTCTTAATTGAAGAAGAATTTCTTTATTGGAATTATAAATCCATATATGTGCAGCCCTGTGCCAAAGTCCATTTCTATGCGCCTCACTCTTCATTTTACTCACTCCCAGAGATTTGTTGTTTTCATCGTAAATATCTATAAGTTCATCAGCCATAATATTTTAATTTGAGTTATTTGTATAAATTTATCCAACCTAGTTTTTTCCACAATATTATTTCTTCATAAGATTGAACCTCCTTACTAGGCATTTGTAAAAGTATAATTTCAAGATTTTTGTTATATAAAAGATTCTGAGCTACTCCAAAGCACATCTCGGCAAAGGATTCTGCCCCAAGATAACCACTGATGTCATTTTTATCCTCATTCATTACAAAAAGAGTGTCGGCTTTGGTTATGTTTTTAAAAAAGTCCGTGTGCACCTTAGGATAATCTTCCAAAAAGCTTTCCTTGGGAATTGGAGATGGATAATCTATCACTTCACATCCTAAATCCTTCCAATGCTTTTTCCAGTACTGAACTTTCTCTTGCAATGATGCGCTTCCAGCAATAACTACTTTTTTATTCATATTTTAGATTATTTATTTAAACAATAACTATATTCAACATTATATCGTAGCTAAAAATTCATCCGTATTTTTATATCTTTCTTTGAATACAAGATAAAGAGTTTCAGGTTTTTCTGGCTCTCCAATCAAAATCAATGGTTTTCCAAGGCCAAAGGCAATTCCAGCCTCCATATGTGCGGAAGTTCCTGCTGGCAATAACATTATGACTTTTTCTGCATTTTTTAATCCTTCCAAATCTTCTTCAAAAACTTTTTTAAAATATTCATCATTATAAAAATCCTTCACTGATTCAAATGCTTTCATTTGTTCCTCTGGATGAGCATCAGCATTATTTGGGTCTGCTGGTAAAGCGCAGAAATTATAGCAAGTCTTGCCTTTTTCTTCGAGTTTTCTTATTAATAATTCGCATTGCTCTTTGTTTCTAAATCTTGAGATGAGTGTATAATCCATCATTTCTTAAAAAATTAAAAATTATTGTTTTAATTGTAGCATCTTATCCTTGGATACAAAAACTTGAATCCCACTGGGATACCCAAAATAAAACCTTAGCCAAAGCATCAATTTTTTTGGCTTATTTTATTTTTTGGAACCGCAATTCTTGGCTGATAAAAAGCAAGAAACCACTCAAAAAGAGTGGCTTATGACACTGGCTCCGCGGTCCTGAACGAGTTCGAACTTAGTTGTGTTCCTGTCGGGACGCTAAATTGAGAATGTTAGAACTTTTTTATAAAAACAAAGCCCGTAAGGTTCTCATCCTTAGACAGGCTTTATAGAAACGATTGTTTCAACTTTTACTGATTGCCTTTCGTTTTCTTGTGAATCTTTTCCATTTCCTTGCGGATGTTTTCTCGGCAGTTTGGGCACGCTTCCCAGGGCTTGAGTCCAATAGCGTCAAGATAGGCATTTACCGAATCGAGACGCGAATCAGTGCCTGGGTCAGTTGCCTTCCCGCTGCACCCCTTCCGACGAACGAAACATTCGCCTGGCGCTGCCAAATACTCTTCTGAATTATCTTTCTCCATATGCAATCCTCCTATGGCATTGATTTTAATATCCGCAACAAGACCTTTTATCTTGGAATTTCCAAAAGAGCTTTTGACTTATATAAGCAAAAAAGAAAAAGAAAGTCAACCTGGGTTATATCTACAGGTTCGAACTCTGTTCCGGGGTAACAAAAAATAAGGCGAATTTAAGCCTTATTTTCGCTGCTCCGCGGGCAGGACTCGAACCTGCAACCAATTGATTAACAGTCAACTGCTCTACCATTGAGCTACCGCGGAATAATATTAAATTTTAATTCTTTAATATTATACTATAAACTTCCAGAAATTGTAGCGCTACGGGGAATCGAACCCCGGTTTACAGGATGAAAACCTGCTGTCCTAACCACTAGACGATAGCGCCATATTTATTAAATTTTCAATTTAGCGCTGAGATGGAAAAACCTGCTGTCCCTGCCTGCCGGCAGGTAGGCTAACCACTAGACGATAGCGCCATGTCAAAACAATAAAATAACATTGGATATCATAACAGCATTTTCTTTATTTATCAAGTCCCTTTTACAAATTTTCATACAACCTCCGATAAATATCATTTTCCGGCTTTATCAGAAGCTCTTTTTTGTTAATTTTCTTATCGGTAAACCTTACTGGAGCGTCTTCAATGACCGCCAAAGGGATTTTTTCATTTCCCTCCCCCATGACCAAAATGGCAGCCGAGGCCAGCGAATCAGCAATGTTTGTTTTGGTCATTTTTAGCTTCCTCCCAAAAATATCCTTTTTCCCAATATAATTCCGAAGGCCTTGGAAACCGGCATACCCAAGAGCAACCCCTGTTACTCCCGAACGCAAAGGAAAAATTCGGCTATCCGTGACCAAAACTCCGAGGTTTTTAATTCCGTATTCTTTCAAAAGCTTCTTTCTTAATTTTTCAGCTTCTTCATATATATTGTCCGGCCAAAGAATAAGTCCTCCGCTTTCAACATTAGATTCATCAATTCCGGCATTAGCACACCAATGATCTTCTTTCAAAGTCAGGTAGCACCATTTTGTTTTATAAAAATTATCACTCTCTTTTTCGATCCATTCTTCTTTTTCTTTTCTGTTCATTTTCTTTTCCACGATCCTTCCCTGAGAAAGCGCCACAATTTTTGAAGTGATTACCAAAATGCTTCCATTTTTAATTTTTGGGATTTCTTCAAAAATAAAATCAGCCAAAGATTCTTTGGCTTGGAATATTCTGGTTTTTTTCGGAAATATCATCATTTGTTTTTTTTCTTTCGATTGCTATTATTATATTCTTCAGTAACAATAATAATGTTTTCCAATTTTCTTTTGGCCCTGTTAACCAAAGTGCCGACTGTATTCACGGGCTTCTTTAAATTCTTACTAATCTCTTCGTATGATTTCTCTGAAAAGTATCTCATTTCCAGGACTTCCCGATATTTATCTGGCAATTTTTTCATGGCTTTTTCCACTTCTTTGCGAAGCTCTTTTCTGAGCCATACTTCCATCGGAGATTTGGCATCGGTTTTTGTTTCTATCCTATCCTTGGTAGAAACAAATTCCTCCAGAGAGATAAATTTCTTGATATTCTTTCTCTTGATATAATTCACTGCCTCATTGTGAGCAATACGATAGATCCAGGAAGAAAACTTTCTATTGGTATCAAAGTCTTTGCAATATTTATAAACCTTAAAAAAAACATTCTGAAGAAGATCTTCAGCTTCTTCCTTGTTTCTCACGAAGCGATAAATATAGACAAAAAGTTTTTTTTGATATCTGTTTACCAGCTCATTATGAACAGCTGGATTCTTGCATTCAAGAAGCTTAATCAAGTCACCATCGCTTAGTTTCTTGATTCGTGCATTAGTTAGTCCAGAACCCACGATACGGGATTTCTTTTTTGGGCTTTTTTTAGGCATATTGATTGCCATTTTAGGCATTAAGCCTTATTATCAATATATAGCACTAAAATAGTAATAAAACAAGTAAAACTCGCCTGTAAATACTTTTCCTGGCTAACTGGCACCCGCAGGGCGAACTTCTAAAAGTATGAGAATATTAGGAATCGAAACATCTTGTGATGAAACATCGGCTTCGATAATTGAATGCCAAAATAATAAAATCAAATTGCTTTCCAATATCGTTTCTTCCCAGGTCAAGCTTCATGCTAAATGGGGCGGGGTTGTGCCTAATCTTGCAGCCAGAGAGCACCTTAAAAATATTATTCCAGTTTTAAAACTGGCCTTGAAAGAGGCACAGACAAAACCGAATGATTTGGATTTAATTTCCGTCACTAACGGTCCGGGACTTATTCCGGCCCTTCTCATCGGGACTAACGTTGCCAGGACTCTTTCCTATGTTTGGGAAAAACCGCTTATTGGAATCCATCATATTGAAGGACATATCTACGCCAATTTCATGAATGGAATTAGCACAATTTCCAATGACCAACTTCCAATGACCCAAAAAAAATCAAATCTTAAATCTCAAATCTCATTTCCTATTTTGTGCCTTGTTGTTTCAGGCGGACATACGCAATTAGTTTTGATGAAAGACCACTTGAAATATGAGATTGTCGGGCAAACCTTGGACGATGCTGCCGGTGAGGCTTTCGACAAAGTAGCCAGAATTCTAAATATCGGATATCCGGGTGGTCCGATAATTTCAAAATTTGCTGAAAACTACAAACCAAAAAATAGAAGCTGTGGCATAGATCTTCCTCGCCCAATGATCAATAGGAATAATTTTGACTTTTCATTTTCCGGACTTAAAACTGCGGTTTTATATGAAACCAAAAAACATCCCCGGCTTCTCAAGGATAAAAAATATATTATCGAAATATGCCATGAATTCCAGCAAGCCGCCATCGATGTCCTGGTTTCCAAAACCATCAAGGCCGCCAGGAAATATAATCCTAAAACTATTATGCTAGCCGGAGGCGTCGCTGCCAATTCAGGACTCCGGAAACAACTCGGCGACGCTATTCACGAAAATATGCCCGCTACAAAATATCAAATACCCGATATGGAATATACCGGCGACAATGCCGCAATGATTGCCACCGCTGCTTGCTTCCATTGGCAAAGAACGGCAAAAGCGCAAAAAGAAAAGGTTCTCCAAAATTGGAAAACCTTAGACACCGATGCAAACTTAAAACTAAAATGAAAAAGGAGCATAAGATGCTCCTTTTTTTATTCTTTGCATAAAACAGCATCACTTTGCAGGAGTCAAAAATGCATGCCTTTTTGAAGAATCGGGATAGTAAAATATAACCGGATCCTTGTGTCCCATCCTTCTTGCCTTTTCCAATGTGTCCGCTGGGTCAACATTAGCGATGGGTTCTTCTCTTTCATTTCTCAAAACTTCATTATTTCTGAAGCTTTTGGTGGCAATATATTTCCCCTCGCATTTCTTCTTCTCCTCCTCATTCCTAAAAGAAGCTAGATCTCTCAAATTTAAAAGTCTGATCTTCCCTGTGTCTTTCGGCATTTAATCCCTCCTTATCTTTATTTTTGAAATTTTAACATAAAAAGCAACTGCCATAAGCTTTTAAAACTAAATCCCGCTTGAGGCGGGATTTAGCAATAAAAGAACTGTTTTGAATTTTTATAATACTGCTTCTTTTGCAGCTTTAGCCAATCGGAATTTCACAACTGTCTTGGCTGGAATCTGGATCTTTTCTCCAGTAGCCGGATTAATTCCGGTTCTGGCTTTTCTGTCTACCTTTACCATCTTTCCAAACCCAGGAAGTACGAATACTCCACCTTTTTTGACTTCAGAGTAAGCCATGTCTACAAGAGCTTCCATGAAGCCTACGACATCTTTTTTGGCAAGCCCGGTTTTTTCGGCAAGCGCTGCCATTAGCTGTGACTTGGTCATTTTTGCCATAGTTTTTTATATTAATGAATTAACTCCCCTATTTGTAATACATTATAACACTACTCCTGAAAAATGCTAGTATTTAACCCACTAGGCACATCGTCGGAATTTTCAATCAAATAAATAGCGCTTGTATTATACCACGAAAAAACAGAAAATATTGCACTTCTTTCAAATCACTTGGGAACTTTTTTCAGCTTGCTTCTTTTAAATTTTATCAAAACGAGAAGTCCGATATAGAGAAAACCTAGCAAAATCACATTAGGAATGAATATTATCGGCTTTCCCCATTCAATTCCGTTAATCATAAAATCAGAAAATGGCCAGAGAAAAGGAGTTGGGAAAAAGCTGAAAGAATGAGTAGGAATATCGATCAGGATATGAAGACCCCAAGCTCCGAGAATCCAAAGAGGTTTTTTCCGAATGAGCCAAACAATTAAGAAAACAGTTGAAAAAATAACCAGGCTGTGGGTAATTTCGTAAAGACTCTTAACATAAAAAGGTATCTGGCTCATACTAGGATGATCCTTTGACCAATCCGGGCTATTTGAAAAACCCAAATGAACTCCTGCCCAAAGAATTCCGAAAGAAAGCAGATCCGGGCCCATTCCTATAAGAAATGCCAGAATATAATTTCTAATGTTTTTTCTTCCGAAAGCTGCTCCTCCGTAAAGTGCATGCGAAAAAATATCCATAAAAAAGTTAAAAAAATTACTAAGCTAATTCTACCCTTCATTAGTTATACGGTCAAAAACAAAAAAAAACGGCTCGGAACCGATAGTATAAAAATATTATAAATTAATAACCACAAACAATTTACGAGCAATACGACTTTCGCCGTATAGCTTTCCACCATTTGTGGCGATTTCCCTTCTTCTCATTAGACCACACTTTATATTAATGAGAGAGGGGTATTTTTTTCATTTTGCCCGTGGCTTGTTTCAAAATAACAATTTTTATTTCTTCAATTAATAATACAATCAAAAAACCCGCTTTCTTCCATTATCTGCCTTGAAAAATCCCTGATTTACTGCTATTATTAGACCATATGACCAAAGAACTTCCAAAAAACTATAACGCTAAAGAATCTGAGAAAAAATGGCAGGATTTCTGGGAAAAAGAAGGGATCTACAAATTCGACGATAATTCAAAAAATCCCGTTTTTTCTATCGATACTCCTCCTCCCTACATTAGTTCTGATTCACTCCATACTGGGCATGCCATGAGCTACACCCAAGCAGAAATTATTATCCGCTATCATCGAATGAAAGGTGAAAATATTTTCTACCCGATGGGGTTTGACGATAATGGCCTTCCGACGGAAAGATTCGTGGAAAGGAAATACAAAGTAGATAAATCAAAAATTACCCGCAAAGAATTTGTTGAGTTGTGTCTCAGGGAAACCAGAGAGGGAGGAAAGAAATATGAAGAACTTTGGAGAAAATTAGGGCTTAGCGTTGATTGGTCGCTTTTATATTCCACCATCAATCCGCTCTCACAAAAAATATCTCAGAGATCTTTTATCGACTTATATAAAAAGGGAAGGATTTATCGGGAAGAAGCGCCGACTTTTTGGTGCACTCAATGCCAAACCGCTCTGGCTCAAGCTGACTTGGAAGATAAGGAAGAAAAATCTTTGATGTATGATATCGAGTTCAAGTTTGATTCGCCAACTGGCGAAGGTGATCCAGCTATAATTTCCACCACTCGACCGGAACTTATCCCCGCTTGCGTTGCACTATATGTCAATCCGAAAGATGAAAGATATCAAAAATACATCGGTGGTTTTGCTATCGCACCAATAACCAAGGATAGGATTCCGGTAAAAACCAGTGAAACAGTCGAGATGGAAAAAGGAACCGGTCTTATGATGGTTTGCACTTGGGGAGATACGGAAGACATCGAGAAATGGAAAGCGGACAAGCTAGATACTAAACTTATTATTGACAAAAACGGACGAGTAAATGAAAAAGGTGGAAAATATGAAGGAATGAAAATTAAAAATATGCGCGAAGAAATCCTCAAAGATCTGGAAGAATTGAAATTAATTAAGAATAAAACGGAAATTGAACACACTCTGAACATCCACGAGCGATGCAAACAGCCGGTTGATTTTTTTGTTTCCCCACAATGGTTCGTAAAAATTCTGGATATTAAAAATGAACTGAGAAAACGAGGCGACGAACTAAATTGGCATCCGAAGTTCATGAAAATCCACCTAGACAACTGGATAGACGGACTTAAATGGGATTGGTGCATTTCAAGAGATAGATTTTTCGGAATTCCCCTGCCTTTGTGGTATTGCCAGGACTGCGGTGAAATAATTCTGCCAGAAGACGATGAACTTCCGGTTGACCCAAGAGAAACTCTTCCCAAGAATCCAATCTGTCCCAAATGCCAAAGCAAGAATATTAAGGGCGAGTTACAAGTGATGGACACATGGATGACTTCTTCTACTACTCCTCTTATCAATAACCATTGGAAAGAAACTGATGAAAAAAATATTTATCCGATGAGCGTCCGGGTCCAGGGATTTGAAATAATCCGCACCTGGCTTTTCTACACTCTAGTCAAAGCGCATCTCAACACCGATTCAATCCCCTGGAAAGATTTGATGATTTCTGGATGGGGACTGGCGAAAAACGGCGAGAAAATGAGCAAGTCTCTCAACAATTTTGTTACTGCTGAAAGTATGCTGGAAAAATATGGAGCCGATGCTCTTCGCTTCTGGTCCTGTGGAGCAACTCTTGGAATGAACCTCAGATTCAGCGAAGACGATATGCGATCCGGACAAAAACTCCTCACCAAGCTTTGGAACGCCACTCGATTTGTGATGATGAACTTGGAAGATTATGATAGACAAATTTTTATCAATAGAAATGATTTATGTGAAGCAGATGTTTGGATTTTGAGTGAACTTGAACAACTCATATGGGATACAACTTACCAATTAGATAATTATGAATTTGCTCGAGCTAAAATTTTACTGGAACATTTTTTTTGGATAAAATTTGCCGATAATTACATTGAACTCGTTAAAGGCAGGCTTTATGGTGAAGATAAAAAAGGAAAACTATCAGCTCAATTTACCTTGTATTCAGTAATAGCTACATTAATTAAACTTTTTGCTCCTATATTGCCTCATATAACCGAAGAACTTTACCAATTATTCATAAAAGAACCCGGGCAACCAAATTCAATCCATATTTCTTCCTGGCCGAAAGGACTTGATTTCTCTCATCCTACTTACATGAAAACTCCCGAGTGGTTTAAAAACAAAAAAGAAGTATTAAAAAATGGGGAAAAACTTTTGGAAATCATCGCCGAGATAAGAAAACAAAAAGCAGAAAAAAACATAAAGCTCGGGGAATCATTTAAAAAACTGACCATTGGAAGTAATGAAGAATTTATCAAAAAAATCCAGGAGGATCTCAAAAATCTTTCTCATGCGGGAGAATTGATAATTTCCGAGAAAGAAAAAAAAATAGTTATTATTGAATAAAAAATGAACAACCTTCAATCATTTTCCCTGGGAATTCTGGCGGCTATTGGCGCCCTTTTTCTAGAAGTATTGCTTCTGAATTTTTCAGAACCATTATCTTTTATCGGCAAAGAAAAAGTTGCGAAAGAATTTATCTCTCTGGACTTTTTTTTCTTTTCGGCTATTTTGATCGAAGAATTGCTAAAATATTTTCTGATTAGCAAGTTTTTATTAAAAGAAAAGAATTTTGTTTTTAGCTCTTTTTTTCTGGGACTGGGCTTCTCCTTATTTGAACTGATTCTTATTTACTGGAATTATAAGATCGGAATAGAATTTGAAATTAGCGGCATTATGGGAGTAATCCTGATCCATATTACGACGTCCGTTATTATTGCTTATTCCATATGGAAAAATATCGGAAAAAAACTTTTGGCTTTTTTGGGAGGATTTATCCCAGCTATAATCATCCACTCTCTTTATAATATTGCAAGCGTTGTGGAGACCAGATATCAAAATAAAATAATCTTCGCTTTACTGATATTTCTTGCTTTTTTGACTTCGTTCCTTTTGATAAAATCGACAGTTTCAAAAGATTTAAAAACAATCTGAAAGACCCTTGCATTTTATCGGTCATTATTTTATACTAAAATAAATTAACAAAATAATAACTAACTAATCTCAATTAAAAAAGTTTTGATGTTATGGTTTTTCTGCTTATAACATCAAACTTCTACTATTGGATATGACTAAGGTAAAAAAATCATTTTTGGAAATCCTAACTGGCGCAAAAAAGTTCGATGAAGATGGAGGAGGTTCAATGCCTATTTACACCGAAGAGGAAACTGAAATGATAATGAATCCTCGCCCAAGCAATATGAACATGCACTCTATGCCTCAACAAGAAGTTCCGGTCAGCTCCTGGAACACCGGAAATGATGTTGAGGGCCAGCTCACCATTGATGTTTATCAGACTGAAGGAGAAATTGTTATTAAATCAACCATTGCCGGAGTAAAGCCGGAAGATTTGGATGTGGCTATAAACAATGATATGGTGACTATCCGAGGAGAAAGAAAAAATGAGGAAATGGTTGGTTCTGAAAATTATTATTACCAAGAGTGTTATTGGGGTTCATTTTCCAGATCAGTCGTTTTGCCAGTTGATATTATCGCAGAAAAAGCCGAAGCTTCGCTTAAGAATGGGATTTTGACCATCAGACTTCCTAAAGCTGATATTAATAAAGTGAAAAAAATACAGGTTAGAGGATTTTAAGCTATATTGGCATCCTTTTTAGCCGAGGGCTGGGCCAAGAATCCTGGCTCTTTTCTTAAGGAGAAAATTAAGCTATTCTTAGTATATATCCACCTTGTTAAATAGTTCGACACGATCTATCCAGGTGAGAGTTGTAATAAAAAATATTCCAATTGAGTGCTTCTTGTAACTACTCAATTGGCGCATTTAATAGAATGAGAAAAACTTATTTTTTCTATATTTTTATTGTGTTTATACTGGTAGTATTTGCTTCCCCGGTTAAAGCTGTTCAAAAAAAATTACCTGAAGAAAAACCTCAGGAAGTTTCGATTTTTAACTTCAAGGAACTAATTCTATCAATTGAAAGCCAGAAAGAAGTAGTTCCCTTAGATAAACTTAAGGAATGGTCCATAGTAGAACCATCGCTTAAAATAAACTCAGAAAAAAGGTCAGAAATAGAAAATATTGAATTTTGTCCTAACGATCCGATATTTTGCAGATTAGTTTCTAATTTAAGAGAAAAGTCTTTTTTAAAAAAAGAAACAAGAATTTCAGTCGATAAAGAAAAAATTCGTTCTTTTATTGATGAATTAGCTACCAAATTTGACAAAGATCCGATTAATGCAAAATTAAAAGTCGACGAGGGTGGAACCAACACTTTTGCTGTTAGCGAAGAAGGGATGAAAATTAATGTTGATGAAAGCGCTGAAATGATAGCAGCAAATTTAACAAATGATTTTTCTTATCAGGAATCAAGGGAAATTAACCTTAAATTTGACATTGTCCAGCCAGAAATAAAAACTTCTGACATTAATAATCTTGGAATTGATACTTTGATTGGAGAAGGAAAATCCAATTTCAGAGGGTCTCCAAAGAATAGGGTTTTTAATATCAATGTAGCTACCGAGAAGTTTAATGGTGCATTAATAAAACCTGGTGAGGAATTTTCCTTTATCGCAACACTCGGCCCAGTTGATGGAGAGCACGGCTATGCTCCGGAATTGGTAATCAAACAAGATAAAACTGAACCAGAATTTGGAGGCGGAATTTGCCAGGTTTCCACTACGGCTTTTCGAGCTGCTATTAACAGCGGGCTCAAGATTACTATGAGAAGAAATCATGCTTACCCTGTGGCCTATTACAATCCTCAGGGGATGGATGCCACTGTCTATGTCCCCAAACCCGATCTTCGTTTTATCAATAACACTCCGAATTATATTCTAATTCAGACTAAAATAGAAGGTACGACTTTAATATTCCAGTTTTACGGCACTAATGATGAAAGAAAAGTGGAAGTAATAGGGCCCAAGGTATTAAAGAAGGAAGCTGATGGATCAATGAAAACATCTTTTACCCAGAAAGTCTATGATAAAGATGAAAACTTGATTATAAATGATGTTTTCAATAGTAACTATGATTCTCCCAGCAAATATCCACATCCGGGAGAAGAAAAACTAACAAAGAAACCAAAAGGATGGTCTGATAAGGAGTGGAAAAAATATAAGCAAACTAATGGAATTTAGAGATTATTTTATTGACTAAGACCTTTCGTTCTGTTATTATTTGTTTTGTTGTCTTCCCTTAAGCGCCCATAGTTCAACGGATAGAACACCAGCCTTCTAAGCTGGATATGAGGGTTCGATTCCCCCTGGGCGTACAAGCAAAAGTTTTGGAAACTGCGCTGTTAGCTCAGTTGGTAGAGCAGTTGCCTCTTAAGCAAACGGTCGTGGGTTCGAATCCCTCACAGCGCACAGAAAACAAAAAAAAATAATGGTGGCTATAGTTCAATGGTAGAACACTGGTTTGTGGCACCAGGTATCTGGGTTCGATTCCCAGTAGCCACCCACATTCAATAAAAGTCAAAATCAATTTAAATTGCGTCCTTAGCTCAATTGGATAGAGCGTCTGGCTTCGGACCAGAAGGTTGAGGGTTCAAGTCCTTCAGGACGCACAATAAAAAAAATACATTTATAAGTGTAGTTTTCTCTGATTATGCAAAAACTCCGGAAATCATTCACGGAGTTTTATGTTTAATGAAAAGTTTCCTGGCTATGAAATATTGGAAAGAATTGTTATGGATTGACATTGCTTCCGGTTGTTTCTGTTGTTTTGGTTGGTTTAGTCAAACCGGTCGAGTCAGTTGTTTCAGCTTCATCTACTCCCTCTTCCTGTTTTACTTCCTTGTTCTCGATTTTTATGTAAGAAGAAAAAATATCCCTGACTTCTTCAGTCTCCTTTTCGTAAAGTTCCTTTTTCTTTTCAGACATATCTATAACATTTTGAAATAATTGCTCCTTAAATTCAACCTCTTCATTCTTACCAATTTTATATTTATTTTTTTCTTCGCTGTCCCATCTGTCGAGATAGATATTCCGATACCAAACATACGAGCCTAGCGATACTATTATAATCGAAAAAGCAACAAAGAATAAGCCGAAGTGATTATTCCAAAAATTGTAAAAAAAACTTCCGAATTTCTTTCGTTTTAATGAACTTCTTCCTGATTTCTTAAAAATTTCAAACATATTTATTTTTCTAAATAAAAAGCTACTGCTATTTCAGAATAAACTTCATTCTTAATTTTTTCCATTTCTTTTTGCGCACTTTCCAGTTCTCCAACTGCAAATGGATTAGGAGAGGAAGAATTTTTTATTATTTCCTTTGATATTACTATCGAAGTTATATCGGAATAATATTCTAGAGTCTCTATTTTTCTAACGAAATCAACAAAATTCTTGTAATTGCCAGCTAATCTTATATTTACAATGATATATCTGTCAATCGGAAGCTTATCGATTATATTTTCTTCTTCTTTTTTGACATTTTTTTTGGACTTGCTTGTCTCCTTTTTTTCTTTAATAACTGGGGAATCTACAATTTCTATTTTAACTTTATTTCCAGTTTCTTCTGATATTTCTTCAATTTTCTCCAGCAGGCCTACAACACTATTGCTGGTAAGGCCTACTTTAATCCTACTTTCATTTGCCGTAATCTTATCAAACTGATTTTTAAGATTAGGGAGTTTGGAGATTTTCTCTCTATTATTCTCCTGGCTAGCCATCTTCTCCTTTATCAAATTGTTATTATTTTCTATTTTTGAGAGTAATGGACCGGCAATAAAAAAATAAACTATCACCAAGAAAAGCACATAAGCAAAACTGGCTACGTAAATTTTATATTTTTTTAGAAATTTTTTCATTTTAATATTTTATATATTCTTTAGACATTCTTCTTTGACTTCAAAATCCATCTGAAAATCTAGGTCTTCTCTGGATACCAAGCTGGAAAGCGGAACATTAATACCAGAAAAACAGCTTTCGGATTTCATTTTTTCCTGAAAATTAAGGAAATCCCCTCTTGTTTTTGCCTTTCCTGCCAATGAAATTCTATAATTATCGGTTGATAAATCGCTTAGATAAACATTATCGGGAATTATTCCTTCCAGCTTATAAAAAACAACTGCCCAATTGAGATGATTTTTTTGAATATTGGATATTTCCAATGCCTGAGAATTTATCTCTTTGAACTTCTCCTCGTAAGTCTTGAGAATTTTATATTCATTGTTGGAATCTTTAAAATCAACATTTTCTTCCAATCCTGAAATCCTTATTCCTAGGTAAAAATTTGTAATAAACAGAATGATAACAAAAGCAACGACAGGAATGGTTAACATTACTTCCTGACCAATGATCTTAAAAAATGTTTTATTTTTTCTTATTTCTTCCTTCCTTTCTTCTGGAAGAAGATCAAGATAAATCTTCATAAATATAATCCCTTAAGCGCAAGCCCGATAGCTGTTGAATATTGCACGGACTTGCTTTTTTCTATTATTGGAACTCTTCCCAATGTTAAAAAATTTATCCACGGATTGCCTAACTCTATTTCCCTATTAAGCTTTTTTGATAGGTAAGGAATTAATCCCTGCATATTAGATCCTCCGCCACAAACTATGATTCTATCAATTGAACCAGAATAGCCAAGGTTGCTTAAATAAAAATCTGTTGTTCTTTCTATTTCCATGGCCAAGCCATCTAAAATCGGCTTTACTGCCCTAAAAATGACATCTTGCTGGGAAACCGATCCTATTCCATAAGCCAGCTTTGTCTTTTCTGCCTCTTCAAAGCTCGTTGCCAACATACTAGAAATAGCTTCTGTCATTCTGCTACCAGAAATCGGGATACTGGAAGTAAAACAAGGTATATTTCCAATGATAACCAGAAGGCTTGTTCTCTTGTCTCCTAAATCAACTACTAAAGAAGTTTTTTCATCGTTTTCCTGGAGAAGACTTCTTGCTTGAGCAATAGATTCGATTTCCATCCCGACCACTTGAAGACCGGCCATTTCCAGAGTTTCCATGAATTGATTGATTATCTTTTTGGAAAAAGCCACTACCAAGACATTGACCTTTCCTTTTTCTTCAGTAAATTTTTTATCAAGCAATTGCCAATCATAATAGACCTGATCGACAGACATAGGAATATTGGCTTCTATTTCCCATCTAATTGCTTCCTTTATTTCTTCCTTCTTCATTTCAGGAAGATTTATAATGCGAAGAAACGCTTTAGTTTCCGGAAGAGAGCAAATTACTTTTTTAGTCCTAATTTTCTTTGGGCCGGCATTAACTATAACCTTTTTTATTGCAGCAGCCACCTGATCTTGTCTTATTATTTCTCCATCGATAATACTTCCTTTGGGAATATTGATCGAACCGAAACTCACAACTTCCTTTCCTTCTTTATTTTCCTGCATTTGGGCAATTTTAACAGAAAGATCGCTCAGATCCAGTCCGAAGGCGCTTTCAGAAAAATTAAGAATTTTTTTATTTAAGAAATTCATTTTTTATTTATATTCTAATTTTACATTAAAACTACAATTCTTCCCAGCTGTCCATAGAATATCCTACTCCTGTTGGAAAGAAAGGAGGCGGATAATACAAGAGATTATTATCAAAATTCAAATACGCATGCTGGTATCCGACATCCAGCCACCAAATAATACCTTTACCGACATTAAACTTTCCATTAGACACGACTGATCCGTAAAAAGTAACTGAATTTGGTAAATCTAAGATGTATGTATCCCGTCCGACTCTGCCATTTTTGGCCATCAAAGCTCCGTCGATTCTCAGATTATTTTGGCTGTCTCTTATTATTTCTATATTATTTTGAGCAAAGAGTCCGAGCATATCCTCTCCATCATAACTGGAATATGTTATATTATTCCTTCCAACAAAAATATTTTTTCCCGGATCCAGAGACATATCCGCAGCCACAACGCTTACTCTCTTATGGTTTGAAGAATCACCAAGGGTCCCCTCTATCCACGCATTGTCTTCAACATAAATTGCTCCGTTGGTCGGTATTGTATATGTGGTTGCGCATGAATTTCCAATCGAGCAAGAACTGCATGTTCCCGATCCGCTATTTTTCAGATAATTGATCACTGAGTATTTTTGAACATATCCGCCAGAGCAAAAAAATCCGATACAGCAACCGAGTTGGCTTGTACAATAAGAGTTAACCGGGCAAACAGTCATTGTGTTTCCATTCATTATGATATGTCGGCCTTCACCCGTATTGTCAAAATAGCAACCGTCAGAATCGCACGGAGTACTTGGAAGACTGATACCTTCCATCGATCCGGTTTTTGCAAAATTGATGTAAGCGTCAACCGAAGGAAAATCCCAGTGCGTTGCACCATCATCGGTTCCGATTTGTTTTCCAACTTGAAAAACATCTTTATTTTGCGTGTCATTGTATTCATCTGACCAATATGTCCACACTCCATCTTTAGTTCCCGCTCCGATGCCCAAAAGCCCTCCGGTATAGGAATAAGTTTCCTGTTCACTCGAAACAATATTATAAGCCACTCCGTTAAAATGAATTCCTTCATTAGAATGAATTTTCCCGTGAACCACTGCTTCATCATTAAGAACGAACTGCTGATTTCCCACTATCATATATTCGCTCCAGGAAGGTCTTCGAAACCTCGCTTGAATTTCCCTTTTTGACTGAGGATTCCTTTCTGTCCATCCGATAGCTCTGACGGTAAAAATCGTTGACCATTCTTCCGGAGGAGTAACCTCTATGCAATATTTTCCTTTTATATTTCCGCTTTCATAATCAACTATATATGCACCGCTTTCATCACAGCTATGCTCAACTCCAATTGGATTATCATTAGCCCAAAAATCCTGAACGTCCTGAGGTGTAGTCCTTGTTTCCATTTCTTTGGCCAAATACCATTTATAAAAGTTGATTCCGGCTTCAGCGATCTGAAAAGATTCTCCTTTATAATAACTCCCATATCCGTAATTTATCTGGGATGAAATATACTGAAGGATGGAAACAAGGACTATGAAGACGGCAGCCATAATAACCAAGATAAAAGCCAACGCCGATCCTTTTTTGACAATTATTTTTTTATTTTTATTCTTCATAATCTTTAAGGTTTCTTAATTGGGAAATAGACTGAATGGAAACATGATCCGGAGAATTATACGGCCTGATGTCGATCAAAAGCTCAACTCTTATTATTCTGATATTGCTCAGTTTGCCTGATGCGACAGGAACAGCAAAGGGAACCGCATCATTGAAATAATTACTGCCGAAATATGAAAAAGCTGGCTTGTCGGAATCATTTACAACATGCGAGGCTAAAGTTTGAACTGAATCATCTCCAGAAGAATATTCAGGAGGAGTATCGCTTGATGGTTCAGATATTCCCATTCGTAAGAGATTATTATCCTGGTCAAGAAAATAGTGGACTTTTTCAGTTTCTCCATCATTATCTATATCAACATACACAACTAAATCAAATTCGGACGCTGATTTTATCGGATAATCTCCATTATCAGCTTGTCTTATTTTTCTCAAATCGTTAACAACCAGATTAACCGCTCTTGAAGCAATAAAGGAATCTTGCCCTGTTTCATATATAAAAGAATAACTTTTCCAACTGCTGACCAGAAGAAGTGAAAATCCCAAAATTCCTATGGAAAATATCCCGATTGCTACCATAACTTCAACCAGGCTCATTCCTTTATATTTTTTATGTTCTTTTTTCATCTTAGCTTGGATCTATGTTTAATTCTTTTTTTGTGTAATCACTAATGGTCATCGAGTCGCTCTTATCGTCATATCCACTGGCTGAAGCCTCAATGCTGTAATCGGTGCTGTTGACAGAAAGTTCAGGAAGAGTGCTGGGAAAATACACCATGCCGAAATCATCTGTTGTCAAGGTTGCATCATACGGGGTAGGAAGCGACAAATTATAAAGCCTGACCGAGGCACCCTTGACTGGCAAGGAAGAACTAGAATCTAAAACTGTAATCAAAGCAGAATTAATATTTTTATCGGCAAAAATGGCCTTTTCTGTAATATTTACTCCCGGATCAACTATGAATCTTGTTTTATCATTAAGGATGGTATCATAAGGAACCATTTTGATAAATTCATAATCGCTTTCAGAAGCAGCAATTGGAGAAAGGATGTAACTGCCATAACTAATATCGCTTAGTGAATTTTCTCCGCTAGATCCGGAATCAAGATCCTGCTCATAATAAAAAATAGGAGCAGCGGGATAATCTGGAGGATTATCGATTGTATCCCCCTTCTTTATTCCTCCTTTCAAATTAAAATCAATATTTTGAACAGTGCTACCGAAAGGATCTTCTGTTTTTAGTGTGACATCGGAAACTTCATCTGTTGTAATTGAATAAATATTTTTGTTGTTTTCAGTAACTGAGGCATGCACATATACCGGATAAAATGTGCTAGTCGGATAAGGCGGCAATGTATCTATTGAAAAATAACTACTTTTTGAAACGGAAATTTCATAATCATTTCCATCAGCTGGAATACCCGGAAGAGAAACTCCGCCATTAGAATCAGTAGTAAGATTTTCAGTAATGCCCAAATCGTCATTTTTCACTTGAACGCTTGCTCCACTGATTCCTTCGGAGCTATTATTCATAACTTTTATGACCAGGGTTCCGCCTCCCATATTTTCCTCTACTCCAGGAGGAGCAAAATCAGAAGTAAAAGTAACCGATCTCGCTGAGTTAATATCATTTTCCCAGGCAACTTTTATAGTAACCCTTTTGTAGTCAGTAGGAGTACTGTCATCCGGAGTTCCATCTTCAATTCCATCGTACGGATCATCGATATAAACAACCGAGGAAAAAATATAGAAGTTCCTCCCGTCAACGGTTACCTGATCAGAGCTGGGAATATCACCGCTGATATATCCATCCGTAGTCCCGATCTGAGAGTATTCAAGACTGCGTACTATTTCCACTCTCTCATTTGCAACAGCGGTAGCGCCTAAGCGAAACTTTGATTCAAGAATATGTTTTGTTCCTACGCTGAAAAGCGAGTAAAAAGTGACAACTATCAAAGAAAAAATAAAGAGAACCAGTAAAGCCTCGATTAAAGTAAAACCCGGAATCTTTCTGATAAAGCAATCTATTTTTTCTTTTTTTATCTTGATTTTCACTTAACTTTTTTTAATGAAAAATATTATTCAGAAAAATAAATAGAGACATTTTTTATTTTATGGTATCCATCAAGCTATACATCGGTTGAAGCATAGCAATAGCAAAAAATCCCACAGCTGTTCCGATAAGCATCATCAAAATCGGCTCAATGATAGAAGACATGTTTTTCGTGATTTGCTCTACTTCATCCTCATAAAATTCTGCTAGTTTCAAGAGCACCATTTCTATTTTCCCTGTTTCTTCTCCGACTTCCAACATTTGCGGAACTAAGGGAGGAAAAATATTCGGATAAGAAGATATCACCTTGCTTAAGTTAATCCCCTTCTGAACCTTCTCTATCCCATCGTTTATAGCCTTTTTGTAAAAATAATTTCCTAGAGTACTGGAAACAATGTTAAGGGCATCAACAACTGAAACACCACTCTTAAGCAAAGAACTGTAAATTCTTGCAAAACGAGCGCAATTAACTTTAATAACGATATTTTTTATAGCCGGGATGCGGATGGTAATAAAGCTGAGGGTTTTCTTTCCTATTTCGGTTCCGAGAAAGAACTTAATAAAAAATACAAAGGCAACAAGCGAAATGCAGAACAATACCATATGATTCCTCAGAGCATCGCTAAAAGCAATGACAATTAAAGTAGGTTTCGGCAGAGCAACCTCCATATCCTTAAAAACTGCGGTCATTTTAGGTAAAATAAAAGTCAGCATTAAAAATCCGATTCCACCCATAGCCACCAAAATAACAGCCGGGTACATCATTGCCCCTCTGACTTTACCGATAAGATCGTGATCTTTTTCCAACTGATTGGCAATCATATTCAAAGATTCCTCAAGTGTTCCTCCAGCCTCACCAACTTTTACCATATTTACAAAAAGATCATTGAAAACTCTTGGATATTTCCGAAGACTGTCACTCAAGGACGTTCCCTTTTGAAGATTTTCATCAACTTCAGCAAGAATTGTTTTAAATTTTTTGTTCTTTGTTTGGACCGAAAGATTCTGAATCGCTCTTGAAACAGGAAGGCCGGAAGATATCATAACGCTCAAATTTCTTGCAAAAACCATCTTTTCTTTCAAGGGGACTCCGCTAAATCTATCGAGTAATTTTATTTTTGTCTTTTTTTCATTACTTTCAATCATCTTCAGGGAAGTAATCAAAAATCCTTCGGATCTTAATTCCTGAGCTAAAGATTTTTCATCCTTAGATTCCATTTCACCACCTTTCGTTTTTCCATCAAAACTTTTAGCTGTATAAATATATTTTGGCACGATATTTAAATTAAAAATTAAATCTTGAATAACGATTACTCCTCAGTTACTCTCAATATCTCCTCTATTGAAGTCAGCCCCTGAACGGCTTTTACAAATCCGTCTTCAATCATAGTTAGCATTCCTTTTTCTCTAGATTTTTTTTCTATTGTTTCAGAGGAAGCTGATTCAACAATGAGCTTCTCAGTATCCGCATCTACATCCAA
>JAKLHP010000020.1 GCA_022710085.1 Patescibacteria group bacterium
TTTGGGAATTTCCAAAAATATCTTTTTCTTTCAAGACTTCTTCCAAAACAGAAAATAGGGCAGAATTGGCTATTTTTAGATTTAAGTATGGTCCGGCAGAGCTAATTTTTTCAATAATTTCATCCGGTTCAAAATTAGAAGCGAGAGCTGATGAAATTTCAGCCGGAGACTTCCCCAGCTTTTTTGCTAGCGAGAAGCATCCGAAAGAAAAATCTCCGAGTTTGGGATCCGGAGGAAAGGATAGTTCGAAATTTTCCAGTTTTTCACCGGTTGTTTTTTTTACAGTTTCCTTAAGACAATTTCTTATTTTTTCTTTAAGTTCTTGGATTTTCATGTTTCAATTATCGCTTTTTTGGGAAGTATTGTCAAAAATCTGATTCTGAGTAAGAATTAACAGGTATGACTTTAAAATTTACCCGAAAAATTGAAGATTTCGTCTGCGAAAATTGTGGAAAAAAGGTAAAAGGCAACGGCTTTACCAATCATTGCCCGTTTTGTCTTTGGAGCAAGCATGTGGACATAAATCCCGGAGACAGAGCTTCGAATTGCCAGGGAACCATGAGTCCGGAAAGGATTGAAATGGAAAAAGGGGAATATATCATAATCCATAGATGTATCAAATGCAGTTATGAGAAAAGAAATAAAATTTCAAAAGATGATAACTTTGAAGAGATAATTAAATTAGCAAAAACAAATCATTCACCCTGTTGAATAAATTTTAAATCTGTTTGTTTTTTAATGTGAGCTTTATTTTTTTATTTATTGATTTATAAACAGGGAACAATTGGTTTTTTGTCATAATAATTTAAAAATTATATTTTTAATATTACACTTAATAATGTTAAAAATATATTCAACAGGGTGAAAATTATTCTAAGTAAATATGCGGGATTTTGTGACGGAGTGCAGAGGGCCTATGAAATTGTCCAAAAAATAGCAAAAGATAAAAATACAAAAAAACCAGTTTTTGTCCGCGGATCATTGGTTCATAATCAGGATGTGGTTAAAAAAATCGAATCATTGGGAATCAAGAGATTGAATTTCGACGGTAATGTTAAGGATTTTTTTCGTCTAAATAGAGGAAGGGTTGGAACATTGGTTGTAACTGCCCACGGAATCGGTCCAGATTTTTATTCCTTGGCTGAAAAAAACGGTATAAAAATTGTTGATACGACATGTCCCAAAGTAATCAAAGTTCAGCGCTTGGCGAAATTATATGCGGATAAGAATTATCAGGTGATAATAATCGGAGAGAAGAAGCACAAAGAGGTAAAGGGGATATATGAATGGTCAGGAAAAACGGCAATGGTTATCGATAATAAAAAAGATTTCAATAAAATAAGAATAAATCCAAGAAAAAAAATTGCTGTTATTTCCCAAACGACTCAAAAAAGGAACTTGTTTAAAAGTATTTCAAAAGCAATCAAGGAAAAATATCCTAAAGCAACAATTCATGACACTCTATGCTTGACGACACACAATCGCCAACAAGAAATTTTTAAAATTGCTCAGAGAAGTGATGTGGTTATTGTCATCGGTTCATCAAAAAGCAACAACTCAGTTCATTTGTGGGAAATTGCAAAAGAAGTTAATCCTAACTCCTATTTTGTCGAAGGAATAAAGGATATTAAGAAAGAATGGTTTAAGAAATGCGAAAAAATAGGAGTTTCTGCCGGAGCCTCGACCCCGTCCTGGATAATTGAAGAAGTTTGCTCTTTCCTTGCAAACAAGCTATAATTAGAGGGTAAATTTCTGCGTCAAGCGAGTTTTTTGTTTGGCATTGTTGGAGTGTTTATTTTTTAATTATTTATTCTTGGCTTGTATTGTTTTTTGATACAGGCACAAACTTAAATTAAAATATGGCTAGTATCATTATGGTAGAAGACGATCTGATGATTGCCGATATATATCATAAAAAGTTTTCCACTGCCGGATTTGATATGACAGTCGTCTCTTCGGGAAGGGAGTTCTTGAGCAGAGTAAAAGAAAAAAAATTCGACATCGCACTTCTTGATATGGTCCTTCCTGAGATGGACGGAGTTGAAATTCTTCAAGAGCTTAAAAAAAGCGGATATAATTCAGAAATGAAAGTTTTTATCTTCAGTAATCTTTCCAACAAGGAAGATTATGACAGGGTAATGGAAAACGGAGCAGACGGGTTTATATCAAAAACTCAATTTAATCCGTCTGAGTTAGTCAGTGAAATAAGCAGGCTTGTCAATGAGATTGTTGAACGAAAAAAAAATGAGATCAGGCAGAATGGAAAAGCGGAAGCCATGGAGGCAGAGAATCATGATTCTAAAAAGAAAAAGATACTTTTTATCGAAGACGAAAAGATATTTCTGGAAATATTCGTGAAAAAATTGGAAGATGAAGGATATAAAGTGGAAACTGCCAAAAATGGAGCTTGGGGATACAGAGAAGCCCTGAATAAGGATTTCGACTTGATTATTACTGATATGGTGATGCCTGCGATGGACGGGTTTGAAATTGTGAAAAAACTTAAGTCAGAAGAAAAAACAAAAGACACTCCGGTCATTGTCATATCCGCATCTTCTTCTGATGAAAAAGTAAGAGAAATCAAAGATCTTGGCGTTACCGATTTTTTTATTAAAACAAGGATCGTGCCAAGCGATTTGGCAAGAAGGGTCAATGAAATATTAAGCGCATAAATTATAACGCATAACGTGAGACTTTTTGCGTTCCACGCTTTGCGTTTTATGATAACAAAATGGAAAGAGTTCTAATTAGCGAGTCTCCAAAATTTATCGGACAGGTCATTAAGATTGCTGGTTGGGTCAACGTTCGCCGTGATCACGGAAAAATAATATTTATTGACATCAGGGACAGGAGCGGGATCATCCAGTCTGTCGTTATTCCCGATGAGAAAGAGACCTACGAAACAGCTAAAACCCTGAAAGGAGAATATTCAATCGAAGTTGAGGGATTGGTGAAAGAAAGGCCGGCTAGCGCTAAAAAGGAAGACCTGATTACCGGAGGAGTTGAGATGGAAGTTAAAAAAATAAAAATTTTGGGAAAAACTTACGCCGAACTTCCTATTGATATTTCCAAGGAGGAAATGGATTTAAATCTTGATACCTTGCTGAATAATCGGGTTATTTCCCTCAGAAATGATAAAATAAAAGCTATTTTCAAAGTTTCAGCGGAAATAGTAAGATCCTATAGTGAATTTTTAAGGAAAGAAGGATTTTTGGAAATCAAAACTCCGAAAATTTTAAGCTCGGCTACTGAGGGAGGTGCAAATTTTTTCAAGATTAAATATTTTGAAAAAGATGCTTTTCTTGCTCAGAGCCCGCAATTTTACAAGCAATCGGCAGTTTCCTTCTTTGAAAGAGTTTTTGAAGTCGGTCCGGTTTTCAGAGCGGAGCCTCATTTCACTTCCAGGCATGTCAATGAATTTACCGGATTGGATGCGGAAATGGGATTTATAAATAATTTTGAAGATGTGATGAGGGAACTTGAAAGGACTATGTCCTATGTGATGAAGTCAGTATCCAAAAATTGTGTCCAGGAAATTAAAAAGTATAATATTGAACCCCCGAAGATCAAGAATGTATTTCCAAGGATAAAACTTACAGAAGCACTTGATATCCTCAAGAAGGAATTTGGAAAAGAGATTTCGGGAATCGACATTGATCCGGAAGGAGAAAGGCTCATTTCGGAGTGGGTAAAGAAAAAATATAAATCAGATTTTGTTTTTCTTATTCATTATCCTGCCGGAACCCGCCCTTTTTACACGATGCCTAGCGCTGATCCTCAGTTTACCGAAAGCTTTGATTTGCTGTTCAGGGGAATGGAAATCGCTTCAGGCGGACAGAGAATCCATGATTATGAACAATTAGTGAGAAATATTCAAAAATTTAAATTAAATCCTAATGATTTCGAGGATTACCTGGAGAATTTTAAATATGGAATGCCTCCTCACGGCGGTTGGGGATTGGGACTCGAGAGAATAGCTCAACAAATTTTGGGTATTTCAAGCATCAAAGAAGCGATTCTGTTTCCAAGGGATGTAAAAAGATTGACCCCATAGTTTCTCGGGAATCATCACAATTTTAAAATAAATACAAAAATTCACCCTGTTGAACGCTTGGGGAGTGTCTCGGCAGCCGGGATTGAATGGAGATAAGATGCAAAATCATGCTGAAAAATTAGAAAAAAGAAAAATAAGACTCATTAGCTTCATTTCTTTCCTGATGGGTTTTTCTCAAGCCATGCTTGTTTATGTCATGGCTTATTATTTTAAAATTGCTGCCGGCACCGAAGACGTGGGACTTTTTTATTTTGTTTCCTACGTCATTCTTTTAATCGCACTTCTTAATCTTCACAAAATTATCAGGATTTTAGGAAAATCAAACGTTTTTTATTTTTCAGTTATAGCTTCAATAGTATTTTCTTTTCTGCTTGTCCTTTCAACGCCTTCTTTTTGGGGAATAGCAGTTCTGATGCTTTATATAATTTCCATAAACCTGGCCTGGGTCACTTTGGATGTTATTCTGGAATCTTTTTCAGCTGATTCAAGATCGGGAAGAATAAGGGGACTTCACCTGACTGTTATTAATGCAGGATATTTAATAGGGCCATTTCTTTCAACTAGTATTTTAGAAAAGTATGATTTTCAGGGAATTTTTTCTTTTCTGTTGATTTTTAATTCATTGATTTTAGTTTTCTCCCTTGTTGGACTTAGAAATGTCAATCATAGGTTTAATGTCAGGCTCAGGACTAGGGATTTATTAAAGAAAGTATTTTCAAAAAAGGATATATTAAAAGTATATTATCTCGCCTTCACTCTGGATTTCTTTTATGCGATTGCACTTATTTATACTTCGATCTATCTTTTGGACAGAGGCGTTTCATGGATCCAGATAGGAACAATATTTACCATAATGCTCATTCCTTTTGTAGTTTTGCAATATCCAATCGGTTTTTTGGCTGATAAAAAACTAGGCGAAAAAGAACTTCTCATTTTTTCCATAATTTTTATTTCCGTTTCTAGCGGAATGATATATTTCATTGGTTCAAACAAAATTTGGATCTGGAGCCTGGTTTTGTTCTCTACCAGGATTGGAGCTGCAATGCTGGAAGTTCTCCGTGACTCATATTTTTATAAAAAAATTGATGGTCGCGACGTAGACCTGATTAACTTTTTCAGAACCTCAATGCCGGTAGGATATATTTTAGCGGCAGGCATAAGCTTTCCACTGCTTCTCTTTTTTCCCATTAAGACAGTGTTCATTCTCGTGTCTCTTGTTGCTCTTTCTGCTCTCATTCCAGCCTTTAAGATAGTTGATAATAAATGCGAAAAAGAGCTAGAGGCATAAAAAATAAAATAGAATTAATTAAATCCCAATTTGTATTAACTGATAGGTAATAATTAATAAAAAACTATGAAAAAGAAAATTAAAGAGCCAAAGATAAGCAAAAAACTGATTGATTATCTTGATAAAAATAAGTATAAATATGAAATAATAAAACATCGAACCACTTATACTTCTTGGGATACGGCTCAAACGGAAAAGGTGAAGCCGCAAGAAGTGGTGAAGACCTTGGTGATGAAAGTTGATAAGGATTGGTTTGTTGCAGCACTGCCCTCCAATCGTAATTTGGAAAAGAAATCATTATTAAAAACTATCAATTCTAAGACGGGAAAAGAGGAGAATAAAAAGTTTAAGAAAATAGATTTTGCCGATGAAAAATGGCTGAAAAAGAATATTAAGATAGGAAAGCTGGGATCCATCCCTCCGTTTTGTGAACTGTTGAAAAGAGAAATTTATTTCGATAAAATACTTCTGAAAAACAAGAAGATTTATTTGAATTCAGGAGAGTATGACGCATCGATAAGAGTAAATCTCAGCCAGTATTTGAAAAATGAGAAACCGATTTTAGGGAGTTTTAGCGTTAAAAAGCCCAAGTAAGACAGAGCATTAATTACTTGACAATTCGGTTTTAATGGTTTATTATTAGCGCTTGCTGGGCATAGCGTGGTTATTTGAAAATGTTTTGAATTGAGTTTGGTGTTTATCAAGGCAAATCGGGTAATCGCTTCGCACTAACTTCGTATATTTTTCAAGGTTTAATCACCATTTTTGGCACATATGGGTGCTGGTACGAAGTTAGTGCGGAGAGGAAAGTCCGGACACCTGCTCTGTTATTTTCAGGGCAAAGTGGTAGTGGGTAACGCCCATCTGGTTCGTTGCGAGACGAATTACGGGAAAGTGCCACAGAGACAATACTAATCCCGAGAAATCGGGATGAAAGGTGAAAAGTATGTTGGTGTGAAATTGAGCAAAAAATTTCACTGTGTCAGCTGATCAGTGAAATTGACTCTCGTTTTGCTACAGCATTTTATTTCGAGCAATCGGAATGATGGCAAACCCTACCTGGTGCAAGACCGAACCCTCTGTTATTTGGAGGGGGTGTCGCTCATGATCCTAATGGCAACATTAGGGCTAGATAAATGATTATCATCTCAGCTTTTAGCTGAGTTACAGAATCCGGCTTATAGATCTGCCTTGATAAACATCGAACTTAAGTTAATAGAATAAAATTGCGAATTAAAAGTTAAGAATATTTACGAATAAATTAGCATAGGAAAGAAATTTATTTCACATGAAGAAATCAGAACTATTTTTTAGTGCCATTCAGATACCAATTGACTTTATTATGATTGTCCTAGCGGCAATCAGTGCTTTTGCTATACGTAATTTTCCTCAAATCATTACTTTGAAGCCGATACTTTACGATTTTCCATTCCCGATTTATTTCAAAATAGTACTAGCGGTAGCACCCATTTTCATCTTGATTTATGCGCTGGAAGGCTTATATAAGATAAAAGCTACAAGAAAATTCTGGAAGGAAGTCTTTAAAGTTTTCATTGCTTCCTCTTTGGTTTTGATGATAATAATAATCGCCATTTTTCTTCAAAGAACCTGGTTTTCCTCCCGTTTTATAATTTTGGCTGGCTGGATTCTGATTGTTTTTTATGTTTCTATTGCCCGCCTGATCCTCAATGAAATCCAGAAATTTCTCCTGGTCAGCAAGGGTCTCGGAGCGCACAGAGTCCTTCTTATCGGCGAGAATGATCAGATCAATTATATAAGAAAACTTATTAAAAATAAGCCCGGTTTGGGATATAAAATTATTGATCGCATAGATTCTTTTAGCCTTAGAATTATAAAAGAAATAAAAGAACATAAGGGAATAGATGAAATAATATTGTGTGACCAATCGATTACTGATGCGGAGCAGGAAAAAATAATTGATTATTGTGCTATTAATAATATCAGCTATAAATATATACCTACCTCCCTTCAAGCTTCTCAAATTATGATGGGAATGATAGGCGGTATGCCGCTTATTGAAATTAAACACACTCCTCTTGATGGTTGGGGAAAAATAATCAAAAGACTTTTCGACATTGTCGGATCATCAATCCTTATCCTTATTTCTTCTCCGATAATGCTTGTTGTTGCAATTCTCATCAAGCTGGAAGACGGAAGCGGCCCGGTTATCTACAAAAATAAAAGAGTAGGACATAATGACAAGAAATTGTATATTTATAAATTCCGCTATATGAAATGGGAGTATTGCATTACCCGAAAGAATCCGAACTTTGAAAAAGCTTTAAAATATGAAAAGGATTTGATTAAAGAAAGAAGTCTTCGCGGCGGTCCTTTGTATAAAATTAAGAATGATCCCAGAAAAACAAAAGTCGGTAATTTCATCGAAAAATATTCTCTCGATGAAATACCTCAATTTTTCAATGTTCTCAAGGGAGATATCAGTTTAGTCGGTCCGAGACCGCATCAGGAAAGAGAGGTAGAGAAGTATAAGGAATATCACAGAAGACTGCTTACGATAAAACCAGGACTTTCAGGACTAGCTCAGATTTCAGGAAGATCAGATCTGGACTTCGAGGAAGAATATAAACTTGATGTTTACTATATCGAGAACTGGTCTCTCTGGATGGATATTCAAATCTGTTTAAAAACCCTGGGGGTTTTATTTCGGAGAAGAAAAAATAATAGATAGATCAGGAGGCTTTTGATATTAAAGTAAAGAATATTCTCAGCACAGAGTCAAAAAAGATGATCTAAACAAGAGGGAAATAATAACTTCCCTCTTGCTCATATAGCTATCTTTATCTTGAAATCAGTAAATCCTCCGGCTATTGACAGAAAAAAGCTCAAGTAGTATATTGATTATACATACAATTTAAAAGGATTGTTTGAAAAATAGAGGCATATTTTTGAGTTTCAGGAATTAGGATTGAACGTGTTGGAAACTCCTCTATTTTTGTGTTGCCAATGAATATTATAAATGAGAAATTTCAAAAGCACTTATAATTGAGGTTAGCAATAAAACAATTTAAATAAATCAGAACAATTTATGGCCGATAAAGAGCTGATAAAAATGGAAGGAGTAATTGTTGAATCACTCCCCAACACCACTTTCAAGGTTAAACTTGAAAATGACCATGAAGTCCTAGCTCATATTTCTGGAAGAATGAGAGTTAACTATATCAGACTTCTTCCTGGCGATAAGGTTCTCCTGGAAATGAGTCCCTACGATCTTAGCAGGGGAAGAATAATTCAAAGAATATAAGTTGGTTTAAAAAATTAAAAAATAAAAAGTTTCAGTTTTTTTATTTTTTAGTCTTTAATTTGAATAAAAACGAACATGAAAGTTAGAGCTTCAGTTAAAAAAATTTGTAATAAGTGCAAGATAGTCAAGCGTAGAGGAAAACTTTATGTTGTTTGCTCTACCCCAAAACACAAACAGAGACAAGGATAATTTTCACATAACGCATAACATGAGGCGTGGAATATTCCACACTTCTGTGTTCCAAAAATAACAATGGCACGAATTGCAGGGGTAAATATCCCAGATGAAAAAAGAATAGAAATTGCTCTTACCTATGTTTATGGAATAGGTGTTTCAACGAGCGGAAAAATACTGGAAAACTTGAAAGTTGACGGGAACAAGAGAACAAAAGACCTTTCTTCCGAAGAGCTCAATAAGCTTCGGGAAGAAATTGAAAAAAAATATCGGGTAGAAGGGGAACTTAAGCACGAAGTGAAGATGAATGTGAAAAGACTTAAAGAAATAAAGTGTTACCGAGGTTCTCGACATCAAAGAGGGCTTCCGGTGAGAGGACAAAGAACCAAAACGAATACCAGAACAGTAAGAGGAAACGTCAGAAGGACAATGGGAAGCGGAAGGAAATCTTCATCAGAAAAAACCTAGAATTATATAAAATTTTAGAATAGAGAAGTGATAAAACAATTCAAATAATATTATGACCGACAAAGACAAGAAAATTGAAGAAAAAGCAAAAGAGCCAGCTCCTAAAACTGAAGCTGTTGAAGCACAAGAAGAAAAAAAAGAAACTCTTGAAGCACCAGCAAAGAAAAAGAAAAAATCTAAAAAACAGATTCAGAAAGGGCAGGCTCATATCCACTGTTCATATAACAATACCTTGATTACAATTTCTGATTTAAACGGAGAAGTTTTAGCTTGGTCAAGTTCCGGACTATTGGGATTTAAGGGGGCAAAAAAATCTACCCCTTTTGCATCTACTCAGGTAGTCGGGGATGTTTCAGAAAAAGTTAAAAAACATGGAGTGGGAGAACTGGAGGTTTATGTCAAAGGTGTTGGTAGCGGAAGAGAAGCCGCAATCAGAGCCTTGGTTAACAGAGGTTTTGATTTAGTTTTAATAAAAGATATTACTCCGATTCCTCATAATGGTTGCAGGCCAAGGAGACCAAGAAGGGTATAAAAATCCCGTAACATATAACCCGTAACTCAGGTAGTTTGAGTTTAGTGTTGTGTGTTGCGAGCTACGAGATTATTATGGCACGATCAATTGATGCAAAATGCAAAAAATGCAGAAGAGCTCAGGAGAAACTTTTTCTCAAGGGCGATCGTTGTAATTCCCCAAAGTGTGCAATGATAAGAAAGCCGTATGCTCCAGGAGCTCATGGCAAAAGTGTTTCAAGGGGACTTAGCGAATATGGAAGGCAGTTGTCAATGAAGCAAAAAATCAAGAGAGTTTATGGAATATTCGAAAGGCAATTCAGGAAACATTTTGATGAAATTAAGAATAAACAGGGAGTAACTGGAGATTTGTTCTTGGCCAGATTGGAAATGAGATTGGATAATGTTATTTACAGGATGGGCTTTGCAAGCTCAAGAGCAACAGCTCGTCAGCTTGTGAACCATGGATGTTTTAAAGTTAATGGAAAAAAAGTGGATGTTCCTTCATTTGAAACTAAGGTTGGAAGCGCAATAACAATAAGCCAGACAAAAGAAGGAAAGAATTATTTCAAAAATCAATCCCAAGTTTTAAAAAACAAGAAAGATTTTCCTTCCTGGATCCAATTTGACCAGGGTAAGATGGAAGGCAAAGTGATTGCTACTCCTCAGAGAAGTGAAATTGGATCAAGTATCGATCCTCAGATGGTTGTTGAATACTATTCCAGATAAATCAGTTTGAGTCAGTAGGGTATAGTAAGAAGATATTTTAGAATAATAAGTGAAAATAATTTAAATAAAAACGGTACGAAGCTAAGTTCGTAAATTCGAATTAATTCGCCTTCCAACTGGCAGGCAGATAGTTTCGCATCAGTATAAAATTATGCAATCAATATCTCTTCCTCAGAAGCCAAAATTCATCAAAACTGGTGAAAATAGCGGAAGATTTGAAATTTTAGGATGCTATCCTGGATATGGAACTACCTTAGGTAATGCTCTTCGAAGAGTATTGCTTTCCTCTCTTTCGGGGGCAGCAATCACTTCAGTTAGGATAAAAGGTGTTTCCCATGAATTTTCTACTATTTCCGGAGTGATGGAAGATGTTGTTCAAATAATCTTAAACTTAAAGAAAGTTAAGTTCAGTATGGAAGGGGAGGAATCAGTAAAAGTTTCTCTGAAATCAAAAGGAGAAGGAAAATTAACTGCCAAGAATATAAAGTGTCCCGGTGGCGTCGAAGTAGTAAATGGAGATCAGATAATAGCCACTATTACCGATAAAAAAGCTGAACTAGACATGGAATTAGAAATAAACAAGGGATTA
>JAKLHP010000021.1 GCA_022710085.1 Patescibacteria group bacterium
ACCGTTATTTTTTAAAATGTTTTCCAAATAATCAGGATGGAATTCGACTTTTAATCTGGCTTTTGCTTCATTGTAAGTATAAAAACTATCCTTGCTATAATCGGAATATTGATTTCCTTCCAGATCATTATAGGTACCTAGAATTTTAGGCCAGAATGTTCCATTATCTTCTGAAACTATTTTTAGATAAGGTTTGACTATCTGAAAATTCCTGGAAATTTCTATAGCTTTATCTTCTTCAAAATCATTGGCAATTAATTTTACATTTAGGCTATCTCCTTCGTTTCCTGTTATCGGAAAAAAGACGATATTTCCTTCATCGGAACACTTGCTGGAAACAGAGCTGTCACAATCTACTTCATTTCCGTTAACTGACCAGGAAAAATTATTAAGCCCTTTTCCGCTAACTTCTAAGCCGAGTACCTGATTCTTTAGTATCGGACATATGTAATAATTCAGATTATTCTCGCTGCCTTGGGATTTTGACTTGCAAATAATGTTTTCTGAATCAAAAGTGAGAAATTGACCTTGGCTATCAACTTTTGCCAAGTAAGAATTAATCCTTTCGTCGCTGGAATTTATTTTAATGATAACTTCACTTTTTCCTTCTCTCAATTTTCCTCCAATCATTCCACGGACAGTAATTCTTGCCTTTAAATATCCGATGTCGTTTGAGAAATAACTTTTATATTCTTCATTGCTATCTAAGTTCAGTTTTACATTTAATTTTGAGAGATTCATTCCTTCCAATTTTTTAACAAATCCGTCATTAACCAGTTTTTTGGAAATATCAGAAAAACTAGCGCTTGGATCCTTGGCGGCTCCTACTTTCCATTCATAATAAAGATTGTTATAATCTTCTATCTTTTGATTAAAAATACTGTTGATTGTTAAAGTGTCTCCCATCTCACTTTCCGAGGAGTCATTCATCGGATTTTCCGGTGCATACGAAAGCGATACGTCTATTTTTTCGAAACTTTTTCCCCGCGGATTAACAAGATTATTTTTCAGACAATTACTGACGTTCATTTTGACAGTTGGAAAAACAACTTCATATCCTTTTATTGTTTCAGTATAATTCCCTCTGTCATTAATTTCACATTTATTGTTAGGGAGAGCCCACATTATCATATAAGAGCTTCCTTCGTGCTTGGTTGGTATCAAGGACGCTCCTTCTACTGCTACTCCAACTTCATCTCCTTCCTGATAAGTCCAAGAAAAAGTATCCTGTCCCAGGCCTACAACATTAGCCTCGTCTTTGTTTCCATTGTCTGCTGTGTCAGAATCTTGAGAATTGGTTCTCCAAAATTTCTCTTCTTTTTCCTTAAAAGAACCGTCTCCGGTTTCAGTTCCATCTGGACCCTTGGGAAAGATATGTCTGCAACCTTTTCCGGTTTTACTCTTCCTTGCTGTGCAGCTTGGCGTGGAATATCCCTGACTGCTGCAAACTCCGTCTTTATTTTGAAAACTAGCTTCAACGCATCTCGGTATTCCAAAGGAACATTTCGCAGCCGAACCATCACAATAAGGAGAAACTCCTGCTTCAACGCATTGTGGATCATCAGTGCTATTTTCAAGATCTCCATAGCTATCCACAATACAAGCTTCGACATATCCACTTGGACATTTCAATTCATAATAAGTCTCTGCTCCTTCGAGAAGTTCATAATTAGTACCAGAAGAAAAGTCATGGATGTAACAGTAATTTTCCATCCCCTCCCTATCATTTCCGCCCATTGGCGCATTAAAACCATCATCATCGTTATCGCTAACTTTGTTATAATATTCATCGAAATCATTGTCATCCACAACTCCATCGTCATTAGAATCTGATGGTTCCCATCCTCCATTGGCAATTATGCTCATAGCTTCTTCTTTCCATTTTTCGACATTATCCGTACCGTTTTTATGTTTTATATACCAAGTATAATAGAGATTCTCCTTGGTATTGGAAAAATACATGGGACTAGCTTGAGCTGTAACCTTCTCGCCAGGCCTAGGGTCAGAAGGATTGAAAAAAATCATCACTTGCGGAGGAGTACTTTTATCACTGGAAACATTAAAAAGTTCTCCAGAATTCTGAATACTGCTTAAATCAAGATGGTACCTTGATTCAGCGTAGGAAAAAACGCAAGGAATGCAGATTCCTGCTGAGGCGGAAAGAGTATTTGCAAAAACTACCTGCAAAAAAAACAACACAAAAATCCCGAATTTTATTTTTCCATGAAGTTTGAGCTTCATTTTCTTTATTTGAAAATATTAATTATTGTTATGTCGAATAGAATATTAAAAACAATTGAAGCGATAAAAGAATACCATATGGATTTACTGTAATAAGCGATTATACCAGCAAAGAGGGAAAAAACTAGATAAGGAACGATAAGCCAATTTAATCCGGAAGACGCCCAGAGAGTGAGAAAAAGTAATATTGATTGGGCTGCAATCGCCCATATTCCCAGAACATTTTTCAATGAAAAAATGACAAATCCCCTAAAAAATATTTCAAAAACAAAATAATAGAACCCCAAAATTACAAGTTCATAAAGCAGGAAGAAAGAGAAGTTTTCCGCAGCTAAACTAAAAAAATCCTGATAATATTTCTTAGGAAGATCTGAATATTGAAAAAGAACATAAAAAATCAAGAGGCACGCGGCAAAAGAAATCATTACCCAGACTAACCCCGTCTTATAGTTTCCAGCTCCCAAACCGTAACTTTTAATGCTTCTTTTTAATATTACTTTAACATAAATTAAGGGAGTAAACAACAAAAATGCCAGTGCTAAAATAATCTGCTGAAATATATTTTTGGAAGGTAGCATGACAAGAAAAACCAGGCAGATTAAAATTACCCCGGAGGTGATCAAAAACTCATAATTGAATTTTAAACTATCATTTTTTTCCATTATTTATTATTATACTATATTCTAAAAGTTCTAACTAATAAAATCATCACTCCCAAAACGATAAAAACATCAGCAAAATTGAACATAGGCCAAAATTTTAAATCAATAAAATCGATAACGCATCCAGACAAGATTCTGTCAATGATATTCCCTAATGCTCCTGCAAATAACGGCGTCAGATAGAGAATATTTTGATTTAAATATTCCCTTTTAAGACAAAAAAACAAAAAGAAGAAAAACAAACCTGTAAAAATCCAGAAAAAATAGCTTGGGACGGGAATCCCCCAGGAAATATTAATATTGCAAATATAAAATCCGCCCCTTGAGCGGATTAAATACTTAGAAATCTGGTCTATCAAGACAAAAAGCAAAAAAATCAGGGTGGCCTTAAAAAATTTAGATTTCATAAACAAACTATTTTTTGCATTTAATGCAAGCTTTAGCTGCCGGATAGACCTTAAGCCTTTCAATGTCAATTTCTTCTCCACAATTCTCACAAATTCCATAAGTATCCTTGGCTATTTTCTCAAGGGAATCATTGACTTCCCTAAGTTGCATTTCCAGATTATTTTCCAGTGCTATATTATCAGAATACTCCTCAACTTCAGAAGCATTGTCGTCACGATCATCTCCAAAATCTTCATATTTCGTTTCAAAATTTTCCGGATTCTCTGTCGGACTGGCAAATTTCTTAAGTTCATCTTCTAATTTTTTCTTTTCCTTTTCCAATTTTAATTTAAGCTCGTTTTTTAATGTTTCTTCAATCATAAACGTAAATTTAGATTATTAACCCAATATGTTAAATATTAACAAAATTTTGCCTTGATGTCTACAAAGCTCACACGAATATATTTTCGATATGCTTTATGTCATGTTTTTTAAAATCCTTGCTTAGCCAGACAGAGACAGCGTCAAAATGATACGGTTTATTCCAGAAATTATTCATTTTTATGTAAGAAGTAGCAATTTTATTGAGCTTTTGGAGTTTTGAAGGGGTAATATTTTCCTCAGGAAGAGTTTCACGGTATTTTTCAAGCTCCCTGGTTTTTACCTCGACAAAAATTATCTCTTTATTCTTTTCGAGAATAATATCGATTTCCCCAAGCTGACGTCCTTGATTATTCTTAAAATTTCTGGCAATTATTTTATATCCTTTATCCTTGAGAAACTTAGCGGCCAAGCTTTCGCCCTCCATTCCCATACTTTTTCTTTGTTTTTCCTTCCAAAATAGCATAATTTTATAATTAAAAAACCCCGGAAGGGGCAATTTCAATAAATCTTAACAAATATCGAAGAGTAAAAAAATTATTCTTCCATACCTGTTAAAATTTGGAAACCGGGCGCTGCTAACGCCCATAATATAAATTAAATGGCTGCGGCGCCCGGTGTTTGTCATGTATTAACATGAAACACGGAAACGCTCTAGCCCGGGTGAAAGGCATTGATTGTTATAGTGTTCATGTATTTTACATACATGATTATTTTTAGTAACAATAACTCTGACTCTTATTGTTGTTCTTCTACTGTTCTCTGGCTTTTCGCCTTTTATCAAAGAACTAACTTTTTATTTTTTATGTTTATTTTAAAAAGTCTTTTTTATTTTTGTTTTGGGGTCCTCCTGTCAGATAAGGAGGCGGTTTAATCGCATTGGATTAAACTCTTGAATAGTAGAAGAATTCCAATCACAAATAGGGGGAAATTGTGATTGGAAACTCTTCCACCATTAGAATATTAAATGTTTTCAAATAACTTTATGCCCTAATTATAACAAAAAAATGTCAACGGGTCAATAAAAAACAGCTGATTACATTAGAAAACCCTTTAAAATCAAAGTTTTCTATCGATTCAAACTGGTTTTTAAAATCTTCTACTAAAAAACTTGAAAAATTCTGATTTGAGAAAGTAAATTACTTTCTTCCTTATATTGTCATTGCCCACAGGTTATTAACAGCTAAAACCAAAAAAATGCTTTTTACTTACCTCCACTGTTTATCTTATCTAGAATGGCCCACGTCGTATTCTTACTTGTTGCAAAGATTAACTGATCTCCGATAAAAGCATAGTCAATGGAATATGTCATTTTTTCATCAAGATTAAAATACCGAATTGCAATACCGCTATAATTATTATCCTCAAAAACGACTTTTTCTTTAGTTGTAATTACCTTTTCGAGAAACAAAGGAGCCAGTTCCTGGATTAAGTTTAGTTCTTCTTTTTTTACAATAGGACTTAACTTTTCTTTCTCTTTGGCACTTATTGCAATTCCTAACCTGATATTTCCAGAATCGGAATAAAAGTACAGGGAAAAGTTATTATTCAAATCTTTGAGCAAATCGCTAGAAAACTTGATCCCGCTCAAAACACAAAAAGCTGGAAATGAAACTGGATTATTTTTCTCATCAGTTATGATAAATTCTATCGGTTTTTTAGATGTGCTATTTTTTATTTCTTCCCCGACTTTTGAAAAAGTGGCTTTTAAATTTTCCGGGCTGGGATCAACTGTATTAATTGAGAGATAATTGGCTTTCTCGGATGAATATTTTTCAATAGTCTTGACTTCAATATTGTTTTTTTCTTTCTTGCTTACATCATCCTCGACTTGCTCAGCTTTTTTATTCTCTTCCGTCTTGGTTTCAACAATCGGAGGATTGACATTATTATCAAGAATTTTTCTTGTTGACCACAAATAGTAACCTCCGGATGAAAAAGCAAAAATTATAATCAGCGAGATAAGAATCCAGATTATTTTTCCTCCCTGTTTATGGACATTTCTGGATTCTTCATTTGAATTCATACTTGGATTCTTTGTATTGATATTTTCAGAAAGTTCATCATTTTCCGAAACATTATTTTCCGGATTCTGAGAGGAGCTGTCCAAAAATGGATTAAAATATTGATCTTTTTTATTTTCCTTGCTGTCATTGTTTCCCGATTTTTTTTCTCCTAAGTTTTCTTTGGCAATGTTTTTCCCTTGTTCAGAAAAAACTCCTCTCAGTGTATCAAAGTCATCCTGCATGGTGTGGATCGAGATGTTGCTGTCATCGATAAAATCCGTTTCTTCTTTTATGTTTGCACTATTTATATTAAAATTTTCTTTTTTCATATCAAGCATTTTATTTTTTTCTTAAAATTAAAATAGAGATATTGCTATCTCTATTTTACAACAAAAAGTTTTTTCTGCCAAATCCTATTTCATCATTTTTGCCACATCTTTGAGAGAAAGATTGATCCTGCCTTGATCATCGATATTTTTTACCTTAACTGGAACAATATCTCCTACTTTTACCACATCCTCAACTTTCTCCACTCTATGATCGGCCAGTTCTGAAATATGAATAAGTCCTTCTTGCCCGGGTAAAATTTCAGCAAAGGCGCCGAAGTTCATGATTCTTGTCACTCTCGCATTGAATTTTTCTCCAGCTTTAACCTCGTGAGTAAGATTATCGATCCATTCCTGGGCTTTTTTGGCTGAAGCTTCGTCAACTGAAGTAATGAATATTGAACCGTCATCTTCAATGTCAATCTGAACTCCAGTTTCATCGATTATTTCATTAATAATCTTGCCGCCAGTTCCAATAACATTCCTAATTTTGTCTGGATTTATCTTCATTATGATAATTCTTGGAGCATATTGAGACATTTCTTTTCTTGGAGTAGCTATAGCCAAAAGCATCTTTTCCAATATTTCCATCCTATTTCCATGAGATTGACTGAGAACGGCCCGAAGCATCTCGATTGTAACTCCGTCCACTTTTACGTCCATTTGAAGGGCTGTTACGCCCTTTTCTGTTCCAGCTACTTTGAAATCCATATCTCCATAATGATCTTCAGCTCCCTGGATATCAGTTAAAACCTTGAAACTTTCATTCTCGCCGACAATTATTCCCATTGCAATTCCACTGACTGGTCTTTTTATGGGAACTCCAGCATCCATAAGGGAAAGGGTTGATCCGCAAGTTGACGCCATCGAAGAAGACCCGTTGGAAGAAAGAATCTCAGAAACCAAGAGAATCGTATATGGAAATTCTTCTTTAGAAGGAAGTACGGGAATTAATGCTTTTTCCGCCAGTGCTCCGTGTCCTACTTCTCTTCTTCCCGGACCTCTCATCGGCTTTATTTCTCCAACTGAAAAAGGAGGAAAATTATAATGATGGATATATCTTTTTTTGAGATCCAGTTCCATTGTATCAATAATCTGCTCATCTCCCGGAGACCCAAGGGTGGTAACGGTAAGTGCTTGAGTTTCACCACGGGTAAAAAGCCCGGTTCCATGAGTTCTGGGGAGAATTCCCACCTTGCATTCAATCTTTCGGAGTTCATTGAGTTTTCTGGAATCTGGACGCTTTTCTTCTTTCAAAATATTCTTGTGAACAATCTCATCAGAAACCTCTTCAAGGATTTGCACTGCAATTTCTTTCAATTTTTCAACATCTTCTTGATAATTTCCCTTGATATATTCAATAATTTTGTCTTTGATCGCTCCAACTTTTTCAGCAATTACTTTTTTGTCAGTATCATATAGAGCATCCTCCATATTTTCAGAAATAAGCATTTCTTTTATTTTTTCTTCAAATTCAGGAGAGCCCTGAAGCAAGGCCGGCTGAGATTTTTCTTTCCCAATATCTTTTCGGATATCTTCAAGGAAAGCTACTATTTTTTTCACTGCTTCCTGTCCAAATTCAAAAGCTTTAATGATATCTTCTTCCGGAACTTCATTGGCACCAGCTTCAATCATATTTATTTTATCCTTTGTTCCAGCCAAAACGAGGTCTAATTCACTTTCTTTAAGTTCTCCATTCACCGGATTCAGGATAAACTGATCTCCGATTTTTCCCACTCTTACTGCTCCAATCGGACCAGCCCAAGGAATATTGGAAATATTAAGGGCCGCCGAACCAGCAATCATAGAAACGACATCTGTATCATTCTCTCCATCAATGGAAAGAACGGTTATTACGACTTGTACTTCATTTCTCATCCGTCCATTAAAAAGCGGGCGGATGGTCCTGTCGACTACTCTTCCAGTAAGAATTGCTTCATCTGAAGGTCTTCCCTCTCTTTTAATAAATCTTGATCCTTTTATTTTTCCTGCTGCATAATATCTTTCTTCGTAATCCACCATGAGTGGGAAATATCCGCTTATTTTGCTGGCATCCTTACTCATTACTGCAGTTGCCAAAACAACTGTATCGCCATAACGAACAGTCACCGAACCATTAGCCTGACCCGCCAAAAGCCCAGTTTCAACTTCCAGAATACGACCTCCAATTTGGAGAGTCCATTTTTTTTGTTCCATAAAAAGATGGCACTACTTCTAGCAACGCCAATAAACACGACAATAAGTTAAAAGTAGAAAGTTTGTAAAGTTCTTAAAGTTTAATTAATTTAACTTTATGAACCTTATGACTTTATAAACTTTGACCTCATTACAGTGCCTGTTAGCTACTAGCAATAGTTTTTTGCTTATTTATAAATTACTTCGTTAATACTATCATTTTTAAAGCATTTTGTCAAAAGAAATTAATTATATGCTTCGGATTAATATGGCAGGTGCTCTTTCTGTCAAAATCGTCAGCAATTAATTTCTTCAGCCACCGATAAATTCTTTTTGTTGCTTCTTTTTTTCTGAAAACGCCTTATGCCTAGACATAGAACTTTCCCTGAATAGGTTCAAATGCTATTCATCGAGTCAGACAAGGTCTTAAATATTTCTGGCTTATTTTTACGCATACAAACAATGGGGCTTCCTTTTCATGCAGGATCTTTGGTTGTTTTAAATTTGTTATTTTTTATTTCTTTTGTTTCCCATGGAACTTTTTATGGATATCTTTGAGTCCCTGGTTGGTTACATGAGTATAAATCTGAGTAGTAGTTATTGAAGAATGGCCTAGCATTGCCTGGACGCTTCGAATATCTGCTCCACTGGCCAGAAGATCAGTGGCAAAGCTATGCCGGAGAGTGTGAGGATGGACATCTTTTACTATTCCGGCTTTCTTAGCATAATATTTTACAATTCTCTGGATGCTTCTTTGAGTAATTCGAAGATTGTCTTTTTTCTCTATTTTTCTCCCTTTCCCCAAGACCCGAACAAATAGCGCCGGATCAATATCGATTCTTTTCCCCAAATATTTTTCCAAGGCATCTTTGGCCGTATCAGAAACAAAAACGATTCTTACTTTACCTCCCTTACCCCTGACGCTAAATTCTTGATTTTTAAGATTAATCTGATCCCGATTGATGCTGACCAATTCCGAGACCCTGAGGCCAGCCGAAAAAAGAAGCTCGAGTATTGCTCTGTCCCGAAGAGATCTGAGATCTGTTCCGTTAGCTCCTGAAAGCAAGCGTTCTAATTCAGAAGGATCTAGGAACTCAACCATACAAGACGGGTTTTTTCCAACTTCTATTTTTTCTGCTGACAGAACAGGAAAATC
This sequence comes from Patescibacteria group bacterium, assembly GCA_022710085.1. GTDB lineage: Bacteria > Patescibacteriota > Minisyncoccia > Moranbacterales > JAKLHP01 > JAKLHP01. The sequence continues at coordinate 9,335 of JAKLHP010000021.1, forward strand.
TCTTTTAGATAAATATTTGATAAAACTTCTAATGGCAATGATGTGATAATTTTGAGTTATTTTTTTAAGTCCATTTCCTTTTTCATCCTGATAACGATTAAGATAAATCCTATACTTTCTTATTTGCTCAAAATTGATATCCTCAAGATCATTTGCCTCGGACCATTCAAAAAAACGCTTGAGATAATGATGATAATTTTCTATTGTTTTTTGAGAACGGTTTTTTTCAATCTCAAGATATTCAAGAAAATCCGTTAAAAGCTCGTTTATTCTCATATGTATTATCCTTAATTTGGCTTTATTTAAAGTAAAATAAAATATTCAAATTGACAAAAATTTCTGCCTATGCCTATACTAATAATAGTAAAAATTAGGACTTTAGCCAATAGAACAATGCCTCGTATTGTTTTTTAATTTGTTCTTAGGGTCAAAGTCAAAAGAAAGGGTTAAACCTATTCGTAAATTTCCTTCTGATTTCTTATCAAAAACAAGGAAAAGAGTTGATTTAAACAAATTACAATCTGAAATACACTTCTTTCAAAGAAGGGTAGCTGATTTTATCAAAAGACATCGGACTATCCGGATTCTTCATATTCTCAGAAATTACTCCGCATTAATGGTAGTAGTTTCGAGTTCACTCTTGGTTACTTCCACTAATCTGGCCAAGAGCAGCGACCCTGATAGTTTTTTGAATAAATACTTCCAAGGCGAGAATGAAAACAAGGAAAACAGGGCTAGCATTGAAGAAGCCAAAAAAGATAATCTGGCTCTTGTTCCATTAACCAAAGCACCTTCTTCTGTTGATCCTGATTTCAAAGAAGAGTTGAATAATGAAAATCTGTATTTAGTGGAAGGACAGGCTTTGTCTGCTAGTTATGGAACTCCGCTCAAAGATCCTGAAGAAAATGGAGGGGTTAAAATATATGAAGTACAGCAAGGAGACTCCGTAAGTGCTATCGCTGCTAAAAATAATATAACTGTAAACACTATCCTCTGGGCTAATGATATCGACAATGTGGATTCAATAATGCCTGGAGATAAAATATTCATTTTACCGGTTGCTGGACTTTCTTATACAGTTAGAAAAGGCGATGACATAGAATCAATTGCTAAAAAGTATAAAGCTGAAAAAGATAAGATAATTGCTTTCAATGATCTTCCAGCTAACGGAGAACTTAAAGAAGGAGAAGAGATTATAATCCCTGACGGTGAGAAAGAACTTCCGCAGACACAACAAGGAGCCTCAGGCACTGGAATAGCCAGGAGACAATATGCGAACTCTGCCGGAGGAGCTCCCACGGTTTCTGGCTTTAGAAAATTAGATGGAAAAGCAGGAACGGGACACCGGTTTCCTTATGGATACTGCACTTGGTATGTTGCCCAAAAAAGATACGTTCCCTGGGGAGGAAATGCTGGTACCTGGCTTTATCATGCTAAATCAGCCGGATATCAAACAGGAAAAGCTCCTCGAGTTGGAGCTATCATGGTTTCTTCAGAGTCTTGGTGGGGACACGTAGCCATCGTAGACAGTGTCAGTGGAAATTCATTCACTATTTCTGAAATGAATTATAGAGGATGGGGAAAAACAAGCCGAAGAACGATGTCTA
>JAKLHP010000022.1 GCA_022710085.1 Patescibacteria group bacterium
GGTCAAATTGGGAACTTTCAGAAGAATTTCATTGAAATTTTTTGAAACATATTCAAACTCCGGCTCCGACTTGGATATTTTTTCCTTAACAGCTTTTCCCTGCTCAATCAACTCCTTTCTCTCTTCCGAATCAGCTCTTTGAATCAAGTCATTAAGCTTATTTTTTTCGGCTTGCAATTCTTCAATATATTGCAGAAGGTTTTTCCGTCTTTCATCTAGCAAAAGCAATTTTTCGATATCACAATCTGTGCCGCGATTTTCGCAATTTTTCTGTACCTTTTCCTTGTTTTCTCTAATAAATTTGATATCTAACATATGTTTTTATGATATAACAGATTTGAAAAAAATAAAAGAGGGGCTTTGATGTTGCATCCCCTCACTCGATTTCATCGAGATTACTCAAACCTCCCGATATTCATATTCATTTTTCTTGAAGGTTTTTTGCAGTTAATTTTCTAATAGCCATTCAAATTTCCTTATTCCGCAATCCGGACAAACTTTGTTTTTTTTCTCTTTTTTTGAAAATCCATGAAACGGATTGGTGCATAAGGTTCTGACGGCCCTCCATTCTGTTTTCACAGCACTAGCTTCCGCCTTGTAATCATCCAGTCTTCCCCATATAGTACCGTTTTCAACTGCCTTGAAAATTTTCCTTTGTATTTTTCCCAGTCTTTTTTCTATTTCGTCTCTCTTTTTGGATATAGACATCATCCCTCCTTTGCCTTTTTTATGATTGATGGTTTATACCTATTTGGATAATATGATTTTAGCTGCATTACTGCTGCTTTGTCAATGCTCCAATAGATAAAAACAAAGAGGGGCCTAAGAATCTAGGTCGCCCTCAGTCTTTTGTTCAGGTATTCCACAAAGGCCTATGCATCCAGGTAGGAATGCTCCCCCAAAATCTGCTTCCCCGTCTGTCATACTTATCAGCTTTTTTGGGATCAAAATATCTATACTTCGTTTTCTTGGCAGGTTTTTTTTGTGCCACCTTCTTTTTTCCTCCACTTTTAGCCATCGATTTTCCTCCTCTTTGCTATTTTTCATTAATATTACATATCCGTTTTGCTTCCAGAAGCCCGGGATTTATTTCTGCTGAAATAAAGGTTATCGTTAAGCATGGACCTCCGAAAAAATCCTTTGGTTTTCTCTTCCCTCCCCTATCTTTCTTGATTCTTTTGGCTTTTCTATTTTTCCTTCCCACGTTTTCCTCCTTTTTAATGTCCCTATCGCCTAAGCTTAGATGATTTATACCTATTTGGATAATATGATTTTAGCCGTATTATTTCTGTTTTGTCAAGATGAAATTCCTTAAGTTTTCTTGCCAAATCTGTTGTAAAAGCCTTTTGATCGTATCCCAAACAAATTACATCCGGCTTATATTTTTTTACTATCAAATATTTATCACTCAAACTTCCCAAAATCACCCTATCAGCCAATCTGCTATATTTTAAAATCCTCAATCTTTTTCGTTCATCATTTACCGTTCTTTTTTTCTTGATATTTAATACTGTTTTGTCGCGAGCGACAACCACAATGACAAAGTCGCCTTTTCTGCGAGCTTGACTGAGAAAATTTTCGTGTCCCTTGTGAAAAATATCAAAAGTTCCGAAAACCATCACTTTTTTTGCTTTCTTCATAATTTCTAGTTAAAAGAAAAAATTGCTGGCGTACAAGTTCCCTTGGTAATAAGTTCCATCTGGCAATCAAAGATTCTTCCCTTCCGGGCATTCTTAATACCATCATTGCTTTCTTCATAAACCTTTCCCAAAATATCGCTTTCTTTCGCCCATCCGATATTTTTCAAATCCATTGCTTCATTTGGCGTAAACTTGAATCTGACCGTTTCTTTGCCGACAACATCCACCACTTCACACTTTCCATCAAATTTTTCATAGGAACAGGGCCCACCGATGATCTGATTATTATTTTCAGAAGCTAAGCCTGAAGTTTTATCCTCATTTTCATTTGTTTTTCCCTGCTGATTATTGGCATTAGTACCTCCGCAAGGAGTTTCTGGTTTTTCTGCGCTTGGATTTCCGTGTTTTGTCCATTGCCCATTTTCACAAATCCAGTCATCTTCACCGCTCAGAAGCCTAAGACTAAAAACAATTCCTAGCAGTACAATAGCTGCAGCTGCAATCATATAATACTTTTTCATATTTTTATTTTATTAATCGTGAATAATGCTAACGATCCGCAAAAAATTCCGATTATGACTCCCGCAATAATATCGCTTGGATAATGCATTCCATTATGCAATCTGGCAAAAGCCACAATAAAAACAAAAATGGTCCCGGGAATAATCAGTTTTCGATAATGATAAATCAACGACCAGAAAAAAGCAACGGCTCCGACCATATGGCTGGAAGGAAAAGAGGAATCATTGGACATATTGCTCCCGATCGGAAAAATTTCCCCGGGATGAGCGATATACGGCCTTATTCTTCCTGGAATAAAATTAGTGATGAAGTATTTAAATAAAAATTCGCTGAAAATATAATAAAAGATCACCGATAAAATCAGTCCCGCTATTATTTTTTTTCTATCCTTTTTTTCAAAAATATAGATGGCTGCCAGAATGAGAAAAAACAGGATCAGCAAGAAAGATCTTTTGGAAATGACGAAAGTCACCTGGTCAACAAATGTCCCCGCCCAAAGATGATTAAAAAATTTAACAATTTCAAATTCCATTTATTTCAAGGAAATTATCTGATAGCCCTATTTTTTCACTTCTTTCTCGAAAAACAAATAAAGTTTTGATCATTAAGACATATTTTCAATCTCTCTTCCGGTATATTGCTTCTTCCCGGAGTTCCATTCTCTCAGAATCAAAATGTCTCCGCTCTGACACTCCCAATCCGCCAGACGAAGTTCGAAATTTTTTCTCAGTTTGTAATTTTTTCAAAATATCCAGGTAAGGTCTCCTTCTTGATTTTCATATCATAAAAAACCTTTCGCTTCCTTGTTCAACCTATTGAAGAATTTTTCCATAAATTCATGTCGCTCCTTGGCGATTCTTTTTCCTTCCTTGGTCAGCATCTTATCTCTGATCTTTATCAATTTCACCAAAAATTCCCGATATGCCGTATCATCTTTGGAGTATTCCCTGGTTTTTTCGATATCAACATTCGGATCATGAAGTTTGGCTCCGATTTCTCCGGCGAAAAGAAAGGCTCTTGCAATCCCCACTGCTCCGATCGCATCCAGTTTGTCTGCGTCATAGAGAACCTTGGCTTCTTTGGTTTTGGGAATATTTTTTCCCCGAAAACGATGGGTGCTGATGCAATGGATGACAGCTTTGATAAAATCCTTCTGGAAATTATTTTTTTCAAGAATTTCTTCGGCTATTTTTGCCCCTAGCTCGGCATGGCACAACTTCCTATTTTTTTTATTCTGTATTCCCCTGCCGATATCGTGTAAAATTGCTGCTATTTCCAAAATTTCCAGATCAGCTTTTTCCTTCTTCCCAATATGGATTGCAAGGCTGAATACTCTTTCCGTATGCTCCAAATCATGGCTTCCTTTCGACCTGGTAAGATATCGCTTGGCTTCTTTTTTTATTTTCTCAAAATTTTTCATAACGATAAAAAGCTAAATCCGAAATAGAATCCGGCTGTTATCTCCTGCGCAATCTGAAATTACTTTTTCTGAACAGCCTTTAGAAATGCATCGAGGCTGCGGTCATAATCCTCTTCGGAATTTGCCGGAAAAAAACAGGCTGGAATTTCTCCCTTTCTCCTGTGATGCATCACACATTCACAGCATTTTCCTTTTCTCGGACAGTCAGGATAACTGCACGGACATTCTGCTAAATTTTGTTCTTGTTGGCATTGCATATTTTTTATTTTAAAAAATTATCAATTTCCCAATTAAATCAGTCTTTTAAAAATTTATAATGAGGTTCAATGATTTTCTTTTCGTCTTCAAAGAAATATCTTTTCAGCATAATCTTTCTCTATTTTTCAATTTTTTCTTGGTTCACAAACTATTTTCCTTTAACTGCCTGGAAGATTACCGTTTCCCGGATGGACTTATTCATAATGAAAGCAAACAGCCTTTCGGACAATCCGCAACCGAAGGCCGGGGGCATTCCGTATTCCAAGGCTTCGACAAAATCTTCATCAAACATCTGAGCTTCTTTGTCTCCCGCTTCGCGCGCTTTCATCTGTTCCAAGAATCTTTCTTTCTGATCAATCGGATCATTGAGCTCTCCGAAAGCATTACAAAGTTCGCTTTGTCCGGCGATAATCTGAAATCTTAGGACTTTTTTGGGATTACTCGGATTTTTTTTGGCCAATGGAGAAACCTCGATCGGATGACCAGTTAAAAAACACGGTTGGATTAATTTTTGGCGAACTGTTTTTTTATAAAGCGTGTCGATCATTTTTCCCCTGCTATATCCTTTCTCATATTTAATTCCCAATTCATCCGCTTTCGCCTTCAAGACTTCTGTAGAAGCCTCTATGGGATCTTCTAAATCTATTCCGGTTTCTTTTTTGAATTCCGTAAAATAATCAACTACTGGAAATTTCTTCGACCAGTTAATTTTCTGGTCTTCATGTTCAGTGCCCAGCCCTCCAGTAACTTTTTCTATCACTTCCTTGAATAATTTTTCCGAAAATTCCATTCCCTTCTCCAAATCGGAATACGCCCAATAAAATTCCATATGGTCGAATTCCTGAAGATGTTCCCGATCGATTCCCTCATTCCGGAAAACTCTTCCGATTTCAAATACTTTTTCATATCCTCCGACTAAAAGTCTTTTCAAGGGAAGCTCCAGGGAAATACGCATATAGAAATCCTGATCAAGGGCATTATGGTGGGTTATGAATGGTTCAGCATCAGCCCCCCCAGGAATATGCTCGAAAACTGGAGTCTGGACCTCCAGAAATCCGTTTGAAGACAAATATTGCCTGATGGTCTGCCAAAAAATATTCTTCTTACGAAAAAGCTCCCTGCTTTCCGGATTACACATAAGATCCAGATACCTTCTTCGGATAAGTTCCTCGGTATCTTTTATTCCATAATATTCTGTCGGAATTGGACGGATATTTTTGCTCAAGACTTTCCATTCGCGAACTTCCAATGTTTTCTCTTCTTTTTTGGTTTTAAAAAGCTTTCCTTTTGCTTCGACAAAATCACCAATTTCAATATTATCGACAAATAACTTATATTTTTCATCGCCAATATTTTTTTTATTGAGAAAAATCTGGATTTTCCCGCTTCCATCTTCGATGTGGCCAAAAGCTGAACCTCCCATAGGACGGAGTGACTTTACTCTTCCGACCAGAAAAACTTCATCGGAAATATTATCAAAACTATCAAGAGCTTCTTTGTTGGTCATGGAACGCTCTGAACTTTCAGGATAAACCTCGATTCCTGCCTTTTTGAGATTTTCTAATTTTTCCAGTTTGGTTTTGAGTATATCTTCTCGCATAAACTTAAATTTAATAAAGCGTATTATATTACTATGTTACTTTATTTAGCCTAAATTGACAACAAAAAAGAGTCCCGAACGATCAGGACTCTTTGAAACAGTATTTTGATTTATTTCACATCCAATATTGAATATTTCACTCTTCCGCCCGGAGTTTCCACTTCAATCTTGTCTCCTCTTTCTTTGTCCATAAAAGCTTTTCCCATAGGAGATTCATTGGAAATTTTAAAATTTCCAGGGTCGGCTTCATTGGAACCGACAATCTGAAATTCCATTTCTGATCCGTTGAATTTTACTTTCACTTTAGATCCCATCTGTATTCCCTTACTCTTATCATTGCGTTCAACTACCTGAGAATCCTTGATGATCATTTCGAGTTCAGCAATCCTAGTTTCATTTTCATTCTGTTGTCTTTTGGCTTCAGAATATTCTGCGTTCTCAGAAAGATCCCCTTGTTCCTTAGCTTCCTTGATAGCCTGGGCAATTTCTTGTCTCACCTTGGTTCTTCTTTCTTCAAGTTCATCTTTAAGTTTTTTTAATCCTTCTTTGGTAATAAGTCGTGACATTTTTCTTTTGTTTAAAAAATTACTAAGAGAAAAAAAGGTCGCTGAATAATCAGCGAAGCTTTTAAAAATAATAAAAAGTAATCCTAATATTACTTATAATTCAATAACTTGTCAAGTATTTTCTGACAAAACTTAAAAATTACCGACTTTTGGCTTGTTTCAGATAAAAATTCCTAGAATAAATTCTTTAACTTATCCAGAATTTCAAACTTGATAAGGTCCCTGAATGTTACCAGGACCATCAGTGTTATCAATGCAATAAAGCCAAAGGTATGTACAAACTGTTCCACCTTCTGGCTAACCGGAGAACCTTTTATTTTTTCAATCAAAACGAACAGGATCCTTCCTCCATCCAGAGCAGGAAAAGGAAGTCCGTTGATAATTCCAAGATTAATACTGAGAAGTGCAATGAACTGAAGGACATAGGAAAAACCAAGGCCGGTGACTTGCTTAGTTAAATAAGCGATTCCCACTGGTCCAGAAATATCAACACTGACTTTCTGTCCAAAAATCAAATCCCTGATAATACCGAAAAAAGTTGCGAGTATCAGATAAATAAGATTGAGCGTGGTAATGAAACCTTTATAAATCGCTTCGTACCAGGGATAGCTCACTATGGCTGTTTCTGTCAAAGAAATTCCCAAGGGTCCTTGATCTTCGGGATATTCGCTCCTGGGTTCTCCTTTCAAGACAAGACTCTCTTTGCCTCTTTTTATTTCAAAAAACACTTCCTTTCCTTTTTCTTCATTGATCACACTCTGAATTTCGGAGATAGAAGAAAAGTTTTTTTGGCATTTTGGATTCTCTCCCAGACATTTCACTATTTCGTCCCCTATTTTTATACCCATCTTTTCTGCCGGAGTTCCGGAAACAACCTGGGCAATTTGAATTTTTGAATTTTCCACTTTTTGGTTTTCTTCAAGAGCCTGCGGAGCTCCCAACAATAAAGCCAGGGAAATCGCACCCCAAGCTAAAACAAAATTCATCATAACTCCGGCTCCCAGAACTTTGATCCTTATCCAAGCCGATTTTGTGGAAAAGCTATCCTCTTCTTCTTTACACTCTCCATCTTCTCCCTTGATTTTCACAAAACCGCCCAAGGGAATCCAATTTATCGAGTATATCGTATCTTCACTAAGATTATCCTTATTTTCAGTCTCTTCCTTAGTGTTCCTTTTTCCCCAGATAAATCTGATTTTTTTCACTGGAGTGATTCTATCTGTTTCTTGAATTTTGTCAGTAATGACTTCCTTAATAATTTTGGAATCCTTTGTTTCGTATTTAGTAACTTTAAGTTCGATATTTTCCTTTGTGGATATTTTTTTAATTTTATTCCCTTTTAAAATCTGAAATCCGAATACCCTTGGAGGAAAACCGAAGCCAAATTCTTCAACTTTTATTCCATTTCGGCGAGCAACCAAAAAATGCCCCAATTCGTGGACAAAAATCAGGATTCCTAACGCTACGATAAAAACTAATGCAGTTAACATTTTTATTTTGTTCTACTTGTTCAAATTATTTCATTGCATCGCCTGATTAAAAATAACACCGACGCAAAATTAAAAAAATGAACATCTACAACATTAAATGGTTAATATATCCTTTTCTTTCTTCTCCTTAATCTCATCGATTTTTTTGTTGTATTCATCGACACTTTTTTGAAGATAATCTTTTCCGGAAAATTTGTCATCTTCGGAAATCTTTCCTTCTTTTTCCATTTCCTGTATCTCCTTCCAAACTTCTTCTCTGATATTTCTTACCGAGATTTTAGCTTCTTCCGCCCTTTGATTGAGAAGCTTTACCAGTTCCTTCCTTCTTTCTTCAGTTAAAGAAGGAATATTTATTCTAATGACTTGTCCGTCGTTGTTCGGATTAAATCCTAAATCTGAATCACGGATAGCTGACTCAACATTCACCAGACTGTCTTTGTCCCAAGGCTGGATAACAAGAAGCCTGGCTTCCGGAACATTGATATTCGCAACTTGCTTAAGGGGAGTTTTGGTCCCATAATAATCAACCATGATATTTTCAACCAATGCCGGATTAGCTCTTCCTGTTCTTATCTGGCCAATTTCAACAATCAGATGTTCGATAGATTTTTCCAGATCACTTTTTTTACCGTCAACAATTTGTTTGTACATGCATTTTTCTGCGAGCTTTGAAGGGGCACCCACTTGCCGACAGACAAACGAAAAATAGAACCCACGTCAATTCGCTATTAAAAATTTAAATATTTATCCAGTCTTGATTCTTTAGATTTTTCTTAGTCCTGCGTAGATATTATTCGGATTTAACGGATCATATTCCAATATCTGAACGGAATTCTCAGAATTCAACTGAAAAGTAACCCAGTTCGTTCCTCCGTCTTCAGATCGATAAATTACTCCGGAATTGCTATAAATTATCTCGCTTGAATTTTGAGGATTTATTGCTATTGCTCGTATCGGAAACTTGCGAGAACTTTCAAGGATATTTATTTCTTCCCATTTATTTCCAAAATCACTTCCTTTCAGCATTCCCGAATCCGTTCCGACATACAAAACTCCGGAGTTCCTGGGATCAGCTTTGATTGAATAGGTATTGCTAAGCGAAAATGATTTTCCCTCGACAAATTTACTGATATCAATTTCTCCGAGATCATCTATTTTATCCCCTCCATCCATTGTCCTAAGGATGCTTCCCTTGGAAATTGCAAAATAAACAACTTTGTCATTCGCCGAATCAAAAGAAATATTAATTACCGGGCCATTAGCTTTGGTTATATTTTTCCAGCTTTGTCCTCCGTCAGTAGTTTTGAAAATCATCCCCTCACTGGTTCCGCAGTACAGAATTCGAGAATCTTTTTTGTTGATGTTTAATGAAGATATTACTGAGCTATTATTAGGTTCGGTATAAATTTCTTGCCACTCCTTGCCTCCATTCATACTTTTGAAAATCTTCGCTCTGCTGTTTATGGATCCGGTTGCGTAAATAATTTGATCATTATTTACATCAATTGCTAGCCCATAAATTTTTGCCAGGGGAAAAATAAGCTTTTCCCACTTTCCAGCTCCATCCCTGGTTACGTACAAGCCATCCTTCTCGGTGCCCAAATAGATAACATTGCTATCCTTGAGACTAATTGCCATCGAAAGAACATTGGCAAGGCCGATATTTTTTGTCTCATCTATTTTAACTTTGCTTTCCCAGTTTTTTCCTCCATCAAAAGACTTCAGAAAACTTCCAATTTTTTTAGTAACCGTGGTCGAAGAAGTAGAAGTTTCTCCTTCCAGACTACAGGCGGAAAAAACTAGCATAAAAGAAAAACAGAAAATAATAGCTAAAATCCTTTTCATATCAAAATGATACCATAATGGAAGATAAAGGCAAATAATTTACAGTTGACTAATATTTCAATTCTTGTATAATTCTACTTGTTAATAAAAAAGCATTGAAATAATACCTGGTCCGCTAGGCCTGCGGACTTTTAAATAGTCTTTTATGCGTCCATAGCTCAGTTGGTAGAGCAGCTGCCTTTTAAGCAGACGGTCGGGGGTTCGAATCCCTCTGGACGCACTATATTCAAAGCAGAAATTTATTATTTCTGCTTTTTATTTTCTTGAAATGCCCTGCCTGGATCAATTATGCGTAGCATCTGCAGAAACTACTCGTGATTCATTTTTTGTTTTTATATTGGACAAAAAATCGTTTTTTTAGTATCATTTATATTGTTAAATAAACTATTTTTATGCTTAAACGGATATTTTTCTGGACATTGGTAGTCTTTTTCTTTATAGTAGCCCCTACGATTATATTCTATTCATTAGGATATCGTTTTAATCCCCAAAGGGGAATTTTTGTTTATACAGGGTCAATTACCATAAAATCAAACCCCCTGAATGTCGAAGTTTTTGTCGATCAAGTATCTGAAAGCAAAAGCCTCAATAGAATCAACAATTCTTATCACATTGGCGGAATTAAGCCAGGAGAGCACCTGATTGAGGTAAAATCCTCAGGATTCAATTCTTGGTCGAAAAAAATAACCGTAAATAGCGGAACCTCGACTGAATTCTGGAACGTTCTTCTTACTAAAAATGATTATGAAAAAGCGGAATATTCCGCTCCTAAAATCGAGAACTTCTTTTTTGATCCAGGAAAGAAACTGATGGCTTATATCCAAAGTAAAAATGAAGGATTTATGGTCAATGTCCTTGATGTTGATTCCAATGAATCGGAAAATGTTTTCAATTCTGAAGAATACAAGTTTACCGATGATAAAAAAGAAAATATTGAATGGTCCCCTCAATCAAAAAAAATAATTGTTCCGGTCGTCAAAGACGGCACAAAAAATTATTTTCTGATCGATGTTAAAAATAAAGAAACCTTTGATTTGAAAAATCTGGCTAAGGTAGAAAAGATAGAAAAAGTCCGCTGGGATCAGGATAATAAGGACTTCATTTATTATATTTCAGAAGGAAATCTTCACCATTTAGATACCACTGATGTTGAGCATGATTCTATCATAGCGAAGAATATAGCCAGTTACGATTTATCTTCCGAATATGTGTATTATTTTCAGCTTCCGAGCGGAATAATATATCGCACAAATTCCAATGGGACAAGCGATCCTGAGCAAATTACCACTTCTTCTCCAGACAAGATGAGTGATCCTGGCTATCAGATAACCGTTTATGACAAAAAAAGAATCGCT
>JAKLHP010000023.1 GCA_022710085.1 Patescibacteria group bacterium
TTTTTTTCAAGGCAATAAGGCGTGCTGTAGAGTGCCCCAAGGGGTTCGAAGCCGTCGAAATGCTTCATCGTAAATCCGATCGGTCTGCCATTCTGGCTTTGAACAATTTCCTCAGGAACCGAGCAGAACCATTCCAGTCCTTGGTAAAGTTCGATGTCTCTCCCGATGAATTCCAGACGATCATTCACTTCTTTGATATCATCGATGTCTTCATATTCATATATCTTGACCAGTTTTCCCGGCAGAAATGAATAGATGGTTCCCTGTCCTCCGTTATCGTTGAATTTCTTGAGATTATCGATGTTGTCGAGCGAGATTCTCTTCATCTGCATTGCTCTCTCCTTCTTCTGTTTGGGAAAGCGAGGGGGAAGTTATTTACTCCCCCTCAACCTTGCTTAGCTTTAACTAACGGAGGCGGTGTTTGCTCCGGTCTGAGAGCAGTAATACCAGTCTTCTGAAGGCTTTTTTCTGTCTGCTCATATCTGTGCCATGATCGGCCCAGAAATGGCAATTCTCGCTCTCCAGTCCGCATGCCTTGGCGATTCTCATAAACTTGTTGCGGTCAATTCCAACGCCAGAATTGAAGTATGCGAGCTGAACGCGAAGCTTTATGGGAGAACGCTCGAAACTTTTGATAGTTTTGCGCACATCCTCGGGCTTGAAATTGTGGGCGATTTCTTCTCCATCAGTGATAATGACGACCTCAGCTCTTGCAGAGCGAAAATGCATCTGCTGCCTGATGATTTCAGCGGCCCTAGTGCAACTTTCGATGCCGGCGATAATTGAACCGTAAAGAGCCGTTATCCCGTTGCGGCCATTACCAAGGAAGCAGTTTTTGGTTATCGGCATCTGCATTATCTCTTCGATTCTGAAGTAGCCGGGCTTCCTGGTGACACTGCGGATTTTTCCTTCGGAAAAGGTTCCAAGGGATATCCGCAGCATGTTTTTTTCAACCTCATTTATTCCCGATAAGGCAGGAAGCATTACCTGCTTGATGGCTTCGGCCGGAATTCCTTCTTCGTGAAGAGGCACCATACTTCCGCTGATATCTATTAGAGTGTTCATGGCTGTCGGATCATCCGTTTCATACAGTCTTTTCGGCGGTGTGATATACATAAACTTCCTCCTTCGATCCTTTTCGGATCCAGTTTAATATTTTTTTCGATTTACTTTAATCGGTTGTTAAAATTAACACGGCGAACGACAAAATTTCATTTCTCCCTCCTTTTTGTGTAAGAACTATGACAAGAAAAATCTCGTCATGGGCGATGCTTTGGAGCAAAGCTTTCCTTGAAATAGACAGGCTATTTCTGGGAAAAATTTGCTCTGAGTTTGAATTTAATGTAAACATTCGAGTGTAACATGTTTATTTTTTTTGTCAAGAAGCAGGGATAGTCTAAGCAAGGCTGAAATAAAGGTTTATCCGGATGTTTTTTGAATATATTTTTTTTTGTTTTTAATGATGATTTTGATTTATGAAAAAAGCCCCACACGATTTTTTGTCGCGCGGGGCAATTAGTTGGACAGAATCAGTTAGTCTCGTCCTGTTAACTTGTTAAGAAAAGATACTTCTTCATCTTGGGTCTGCAGGAAAGTTATTTCGTCGATTGGCAGATCTTCAATGAAGATTCTTCGCCCGGGCTCATTGAACAGTTCTCTTGAAATACTGTTTCTTGATGAGACAACGGTAAAGTCCTTTCCTGATTCTCTGATCTTTTCAGGGAGAAAAGCGAAATCTGAATCTCCGCTGCAGAGAATGATTTCATCGCAGCCATTTCTCCAGATCCGACTAGCGATGTCGAAAGTGATCTCACAGTCCAGATTGTTCTTAATTACTGGTCCCCTGGATGTCTGGATCGTTTTCGGTTCCTTGGTTATTACCTTGAAACCGTCATATTCCAGACGTTTTTTGAACGAGTTTTGTGCAGGACCGTTTACCATGCCGATATAGACATTTTTTTCAATGATTTCGGAGCCGATAGTTATCAGCTTTGTCATCTTGATGATGTCTAATCTCATCTGGCGGGAAAGATTCATTTCTCTTGCCATATTCTGAAAAGCTGAGCTGATATTGGCTAGATCTATGAATACCGCAACTCTTTTCATAACACTCTCCTTGTTAAACGATTTTTTGATTTTTCTTGAGTTGTTTTTGGCTGCAAACTGCGAACTTGTATCTCACCTCCCTTTTTGCTGTTATATTATTAAAGATCTGAAGCTAATTTGTATCATCATTTTCTTTTTTTGTCAATGAGGATTTTATGGTTTTGAAAATTTGACAAAAAACCCGATTTTTAATACATTATAATACAAAAGTGAGTAGCGGTTCTTTTTAAAATAATCTAAAAAAGGAGGTGATGATTTATGGGTCGCCGAAGAGGAAATCGTAGGAAAGGAAAAAGAGTAAGGCGTGGCGGATCGGGTTTGTTTACAAACAGGAGAAACCCGGGTTCCCATTGGATACCGTTCTATGACATCTGGCTCAATACCAAAGAACGTGTTTATTCATGGTTCTATGGTGTTCCGGAGGGATCGTATATCCGCTGGAACAACAAGGGTCAGATTGTTGGCCATCTTTCGAGAGCCAAACGTCCGTGGTTCAAGAAATAATTCGCGGGTGAATGTTGCTGAAGGAGGTGATGAATAATTCCAGCGTCTAGGCAAAGCTGAAGGAAAAAATTTGCCAAAAAATACCAAGAGGTGGAATAGCTATGGCAAAATGGAATCGGAAAAATGGCAGAAACAATGGCAGTCGCAGAACGGTTTGCTGGTACTGCAAGCGTCCGATCAGAGGAAAGGTTTGGATCTGGGGTTCTCATCCTGTGCATAAGAGATGTCATGATATTTGCTGTGGAAATCTTATGACTGGAAAAAGACTTCTTGAAAGAATCAAAAAGTCCAACCAGCCCTCCCAGAAAAGAGGATTCTTTTCCTGGCTGTTCGGGGGATAAGGATGAAATCTTTTAGCAGATTTCTGCGAGCGACAGAAGCGGTTTCAAGAAGCGCAAAAAAGCTTCAGTAGGAGGAAAAAGGTGAGCAAACGGCAGATAAAAGGAAAAATCAAACAGCTTAAAAAACGGATTAAACAATCCCAAAAATCAACTAACGGAAACGGAACAACCAAGCATTGCAAGAACATGCAGAGAAAAGCAGCCAAAATAGCAAGAAAACTTCGCTACATGTAATTGATAAATATGGCCCAAAGGAGGAATTGTTAAATGCCTGAGAAGGTATAAATAGAGAAAAGGAAAACCCTTTACGATCAGAAATGACGCGAAGGGTTTTTTTATTGTCAATTTTTTTGTTTATTAACAATTTTTATTGTATAATTTAATAAAAGAATATGCATCTTGGTGGTTTGCTTTAGATTTGTTGTTCTTTTTTAAAAACTTAAAATCTCTTTATTTAAATAATATGAGCTTTGATAATTCGGCAAATGCTATTGATCAAAAGATTGGCCAAAAGATGGCAGGTCTGAAGAAAAAAAGAAAAAGTAAAATAGCACAAATTAAAAAAACTCCCGGAGCCGGCGAGCCATTTGGAAGTGATCCGTATGAAATTGAAGATGAAAAATTAAGCCAGGAAGAAATAAATTCACTTTATGAAAAAGCCAAAGATATTGAAAATGAAAAACAAGAAAATCCAGATTACGATATCAGTGGGATGAAAATCAGCAGCAAGGAAGAATTGAATGCAGATACGATCGGGAAAGGAAATAGGATCGCGGTTCCTGAAACTGTTGAAGGAGAACTGATAGAAGAGAAAAAAAGCGGAGCCGAAGAAGTTGAAAAAGGTATAATTGAAGATTTAGGAGGGAAAAAGTTTGAAGAAAAAGATAAGCAGGCGCAGGAAAGAGCAAAAAGATTGGAAGAACTGAAAACAGAACTGGAAATTGCGAGGAAAGAATATGCCGAAATGTATTTTAAGAAAAGGAAAATGTGGGACAGAGCAAAGGAATATTTTGGAGATAAATTTACTAAAGAAGGAAGAGAAAGAGCGGGTAGAGCGAAAATGGATGCGTCCAGTGTCGTGCTGACTGAAAGCGGAAAACGAGCAGAGATATACAATGACCAGGATATAAATTACATGCAAGCCATTTATGAAAATAAACTGATTGATTATAGGAATTTTATTTTGGAAGATATGGAAGCCAGAGGGATTCAAGGAGAAGAACTTAAGAAAGAATTGGCAGAAGCGATGAAATTTTTTAATTTCGATGAAACAGTCAGTCTTTATGACGCAAAGACAGAAGCAAGAGTCGAAGCAAATTCTAAGGACGATTCAAAATGGGGGAGAGCAAAAGAAATTGGAGCGAAAATCATCAAATGGTATATCAAACAGCCGGCTTGGAAAAAGTTGGCTTTTGCCGGAATTATTTTGGGCGGAACTGCTGCTAGTAGCGCTTTGGGATTAGGAACGGCTGTTGCGGGGGCTTTTACTCTGGTTAATTTTGGAAGAAGAATTTTGACAGGAGCAGCTTCGGCAGTCGGTACGGAAGCTTTGTCGGAGAAAATTGCAGGAAAATTAAGAGAAAAAAAGTCAAACAAGGAAATTGATGAATATTTGAAAGGAATAGAAAATTTTGATTTTGGAGATTTTAATAAGTTTTTAGCTCAGAAAACATTTGATGTTAATAAAAAATTTGAAAAAAGAAATCTCGGATCATTTCTCAGAAAAAGCGGAGCAATTGCTTTTGGCGGATTAGTCGGTTCAGGCACTTTTGGAAGAATGATTTCTTTTGCATCGGAAAAAACCGGACTTGGAGAATTTTTGAAAGAACATTTTACCAGCGATTCTGATTTATACAAATATAGTCCTCCGGGGCAGGAAGGCGCCGGACCTTCAGGAGGAACATCTGGTCCTGATGCGGCTGCCGGTATTGAGGAACCCGGAGGAGGTTCTCCTGTTGGAGAATCGAAAGTGGAAAATCCAAATCTAGATGCCGATGCTCCTCAGGGAACCAATGTTCCAGAAGAAGAGCTTCAAGGGGAAACTGAAGGAGAAAGTACGGTTTTGGGAGTCCAGAAAGGCAGCAGTTTGGAAGGAAGTATAATTCAGCATCTCAAGGAGCATCCGGAGCTGGTTGAAAAATATAATGAATTAAGCGGGGGAAGGAAGTTTAATCCCGGACAGATTGCTCATCGGATGGCTTTGGATTACGCCGAGAAATATCCTGAATCGTTTCCCCAGGGTCCGCCAAGTCTTGTTCATGAAGGAACTGGAATAAGAATAAATTTGGAAACGATGGAAATCGAAGATATCCAAAGTGAAAAAGGACTTGGTTATCTTCCAGAAAATGAAGGAGGCGGAAAAATCCAGACTGAAGAAATAAAAACTTCGGCAGTAATCGAAGAAAATCAACAGTCAACGCTGGAGAAACAGCAGGCATTGAAAAAGGAACTTTCCGAAATGAATATTTCCGAGAGGGATAGAATTATGCAGAATTTACAGGAGAGATTAGGAGAAAACGAGAATGAAATAAACACTATCGAAGACCAGCCGGCGTCTAAATATAACACCAATGAACCATGGAAATATGACGAAGATTTGGATAAGTTGAAAGTAAAAAATCGGGATATCTGGTCAGATATTCACAGGGAAAATTCAATCCCAGATGTTTTAAGAGAGATAAGACAGGATATCTGTCTTGGAGACATTGACGGCTGGAGACAAATTAAGGATTTGGCTATTGATAACCCGAATGCATTTTCTGGTGTGAATGACGAGGTGAAAAACAGACTCAGCAACTTGTATGTCCAAAGTCACAAACTAGTCGGTGATTTGGCCAGGCCCAGGCCAGGAGAAACGGTGGCCAGATGGACAGAAAGAATCACCAGGCTGGTTGTTACCAGGAAATAGGTGTAAATTTTAAAAGTTTAAAATAATTAAAACATTATGGACCAAAATAAAATGCAGAAAACTTTAATGGAAGAACTGGGACTCTCTGATCTTCCTCAGGACAAGCAGGAACAGTTGCTGATAAAGATGACAGAAGTGCTTCTTAAGCGGATATTCTTGGAAACAATGGAAAAATTGGATGATCAGGGAAAAGAAGAATACCAGAAAATGGTAGAAAGCGGAACAGCCACCCCGGAGCAGATGGAAGAATTTCTGAAATCCAGGGTGAATGATTATGAAGGACTAGTTAAAAAAGTGGTAGATGAATTTAAGGAGGAAATGAAAAGAGGAACTGTTTAATTTTTTTATTTTAAAATCTATGCCAGACATTATAAATTCCAACTTGGAACCTATCGATGAAAAAGATCTTGATTTGGAATCCAAGTTTGGGAAAGCTGGGCCGGAGAAAACTTCCCGAGGGCAGGAAAAAGACACTTTTAAGGTTGAAGAAGAACCGAACAAAGAAATGATTTTTGCCGAAAGAGACAATGCTTACAATAAGATACTTTCCAAGGTTCAGTCTCGAAAAACCGGCAATGATGATCAGTATGAAATAGAAGAAGATGCCAAGAAGGCTTTTGAAAAACAGGATGCAGAAAGTCAGGTCCAGCATCTGGTTGATGTTGCAATGGCTAAAGGAGTAGTTTATGCAGTAAAAGTAGCAAGACACCTGGAAGATAATTATGTTCTGGACAAGTTTCATGACCAGCTGCTTGCCGAGGAACTTCATAATGCCTTGAAACAAAAAGGTTTGATCGAAGAAATTTAGTTTTAATAAAAAAAACAAAAACAAATGGATTTTAATCCTAATTCCATATTGGTTCCTTTTGCCCTCATACTTTCGGTGGTCTGTTTTGGAAGCGGGGCATATATAATGTTCCGCAGTTTCTTTGGTTTTCGGGCTCAAATAAAGCGTTCGGTGAATATGGATCTGGAAATTATAAAGGTTTCCAAAATATACAAGAAAGAAGAAGAGAGATCAGCGGAAAAAGATGCTTGGAAAGGAGAAATAGGTTCCATGGAACAACTTTTTACGACACTAGCTAACATTAAAAATAATCTTGGAATTTTTCAAAGGATTTTTTACGGCCAGCCTCACATTTCCTTGGAAATAGCCAATCCTGCCGGAGAAGAAGAAGTTTTCTTTTATATGTCGATTCCAAAAAGGTTCCGAGAAAGAATCGAAAAACAAGTTTTGAGCTTTTTCCCCAATGCTTCAATGGAAAAGATTCCAGATTATACTATTTTCCGTCCTGGAAATTTCACGGCAGCTGCCACTTTGAAATTTAAGAATAAATACCTTCTTCCAATCAGGACCTATCGGACCATGGAAGTCGATCCCTTAAATGAAATATCCAATTCTTTCAGCAAATTAAATGAAGAGAAAGAAGGAGCGGCTATCCAGTTGATATTAGTTCCGGCCGGTTTTGGCTGGAGAGCTGAAGGCAGGACTGTTGCCCATGAAATGCAGCAAGGAAAAAGACTTAATGAAGTTTTTTCGAGGTCCATCGTCCATTCAATCGGAAAAGGCATTGGAAAAGGGCTTTCGGAAGTCGTTCAAAGCACTACTTCCAAAGATGGCAAGAGTAGCTTTCAGAATGATAAAATAGTACAGCTTACTCCGGAAGAGCAGGAACTCATCAAATCAATAGAAAAGAAGTCCAATTTGGTCGGTTTTAAGGTAAATTTAAGACTGATTACTTCTGCAGAAAGCCAGGAAAGAGCCGATGAAATTTTGGCTCATCTTGAAAACTCTTTTTCCCAATTTGAAAATTCAGATCTGAATTATTTCCAGATTCAAAGAAGGGTAAAGGGAAAAAAAATAGCCTTCGATTACATTTTCAGAAACTTTGATGAGGAAAACTCAATTATCATGAGCACTGAAGAAATTGCCAGTATATATCATTTCCCGATTTCTACTACTGAAACTCCAAAGATAAAATGGCTCAAGTCTGGTGCAGCTGCACCGCCCCCGAACCTTCCCAAAGAAGGGATACTTTTGGGATACAATGATTATCGGGGATTGAAAAGCGAGATAAAACTTACTGATGATGATCGAAGAAGACATCTCTATGTCATCGGACAAACCGGTACTGGTAAATCTAATCTTCTCAAAGAGATGGCCAAGCAGGATGTCAAAAATGGAAAAGGAATTTGCGTCATTGATCCTCACGGAGATTTTGCTGAAGATGTCCTTACTGCGGTTCCCATGGAAAGAGCTGAAGATGTCGTTTATTTCGATCCTTCAGATATTGAGAGGCCGTTTGGGCTGAATATGCTTGAATATGATCCAGCTCATCCTGAACAAAAGACTTTTGTCATTAATGAAATGATAAACATCTTTGACAAGTTGTATGATCTTAAGCAGACTGGAGGCCCGATGTTTGAGCAGTATATGAGAAATGCAATGCAGCTTATCATGGATGATCCGGAAACTGGATCAACTCTTATGGAAATTTCCAAAGTTCTGGCAGATGAAGATTTTAGAAGAATGAAAATTTTGAAATGCCAGAATCCGGTGGTTCGGGATTTCTGGACAAAGGAAGCGGAAAAAGCCGGAGGAGAAGCCGCTTTGGCCAATATGGTTCCATATATAACCTCCAAACTTACCACTTTCATTGCCAATGATATGATGCGTCCGATCATTGCTCAGCAGAAAAGCTCCCTGAATTTCCGGGATATTATGGATAACGGAAAGATTCTGATTATCAATCTTTCTAAAGGAAAAATTGGGGAAATTAACAGCCATCTGCTCGGAATGGTGATTGTGGGAAAACTTTTAATGGCAGCCTTGGGAAGAGTTGATGTTCCCCAGGAAGAAAGGAAAGATTTTTATCTCTACATTGACGAATTTCAGAATGTTACTACTGATTCGATTTCTCAGATACTTTCTGAAGCCAGAAAGTATCGTTTGGATCTTATTATTGCCCATCAGTTTATCGGTCAGTTGTCCGAAGAGATATCTAAAGCAGTTTTTGGAAATGTCGGATCCTTGGCATCATTCAGAGTCGGTCCGGAAGATGCTGAATTTTTGGAAAAACAATTTGCTCCAATCTTCTCAGCCAATGACCTGTCGAATGTGGACAATTATAATTGCTTCACCCGGCTTCTTATCAATAACGAATCAACCAAACCTTTTAATATGAAAACTTTCCCTCCGACTCACGGAGATCAGGAACTGGCCAACAATCTGAAGCACCTTTCACGCCTGAAATACGGAAGAGATGCAAAAATTGTGAACCGGGAAATTATGGAAAGGTCAAAGATATCTTTATAAAGAAGAAGAAAAATTAGAAGTCGATTGTATTACTTATGTAGAAAAGCTTTTTCAAATGGCATTACCGTTTACTTTTTGGAAAAGAGCTCTTTCGGGGAGGGGGAGTTGACAAAATTTAGACGGTTATGCTAAATTGATTAGTAAAGAATCTTTGAGTTATTTAACAATCAATCAATCTCACAGATAGATAAGGAAGGAGGATAGAGTGAAAGCATCATTTAATAAGGTAATTATTGCTTTGTTTTTTCTTTCATTGACGGTTTCCTGTGCCAAAAGGGCCGATATCTCGGTGAGGATGAACGGGGTTTTGATGCCGAAAGAAATTCAAAACTCCATACTTTCATCAGGCGAGAACAAAAAAATAAGAGTCGTCTGGTATTATTACCGAACGCATAACAAGACATTCCGTTCACAGGGAATTTCGGAGGTAATTCAGGAAGAACAACCTCTTGACTTCTTTCAGATGCCGAAGGAATTGCCATCGGACACTTCTCAGGTAGGGATCCGCATCATCGTTTACAACCCGTATTTTTTGCGGTTTCGTATTTCGGTTTTGGACGGTTCCTCCAAAGAAGAAAAGAAAGTTTATGATGGAATCAAGGAAAACCACGAAGTTGTTCTGACTGGTCCCATCGTTAAAGATCGCCAATGTCAAGTCAGTGCTAGGATAGAATTGATCGGGAAAAACGGATCCTTTGTCGCCGATTCGGCAGATATCGGGGATCTTGTATATTCCATCAGTTCTTCCAAGTCAGATTAACATTGGCGGTTATGGCAACTTCTCAATAAGGAAGGGGGTGAAAAGGCAGTAAGATTGAGAGTTGCTCTTGCAGCAAAAGGCAGTAAGAATTTCGAGGCACGAAATGGCAACCTTGTCGAAAGGCAAGTGAGTTCGCAAAGCTATCTGGCCTAAACCTACCGGTGTTGGTAGGCAAGTATTGGTCGCAGAGCCACCGAAAGTCGAGAGCCTTACTCGTGGAGTTAAGAACAGTGTTCTTACGCGAGAAGGATTTATCGATTGAGGTGAAAGAAATGAGGAAAGCTTTTTTGTTCACGATTCTGTTGGCAGGCGTCTTGATGTTCGCCCCGGCAATGTCCCAGGCGTGTGACTACTTTGGCTGCACTCCTCCGGTGATTCCCATAGCGGGTAGCGCTGAAGCACAGGCCTTCGAGAACCTGACCATCGAATACGGTCAGAATGCTGGAGTGCAGAACATCAACCAGGTTACCTTCAAGACGGAAAACGTCGAGTCATACGAGATCAACGGAAACGTATACGGCAGTATTCATTCCAATCCGGACACTCTCTTTTTCGTCGGACTCAAAGGCGACTTGACGATAACCGACTCCGCCTCGAC
>JAKLHP010000024.1 GCA_022710085.1 Patescibacteria group bacterium
CCAAGTTCTTCCAGTAGCAAGTCCGATTGAAGTAACCGTCTGCCCCGAAGGAGTCGTTCTCACATCTGGATCTCTAGTAAGCCTTCCCACCAAAAGTACTTTGTTAACATTCATAATCTCGTAGCTCGTAGCGCGTAGCTCATAGCGCAAAATATGCATCATGAGTTGCGGGTTACGCGATTAAATATTAAGTATTTCGTCTATTTTTTCATCAATGCTTTTTGATTCTTCGTCTGCCTCCTTTGAATCAGATTCAGATTTGACCGGAGCAGAAGTTTTTTCTTCTTTCTTTTCTTCTTTCACTTCTTTTACTTCTTTGATTTCTTCAATTTTTTCTTTTTCTTTTCTGACTGATTTTTCACTCTTTATGTAAGCAGGCTTTTTGAATTCCTTCTTCGCACTCTCTTTAATTTCTCTAATTTTAAGTTCCGGAAGGTCTTCGGCTTTAACCAGGATAAATCGAAGGACATCCTGAAAAAGATTTAATTTTCTGGTTATATTGTCGATTGGATTTTTCTTTTCCAAATCTTCTTCATCTTCATTTTTAGCAATTTCCAGCCTTTGGGTCACGTAAATTCCTCTCGTTTCTTTTTCGACTTTGTAAGCCATCTTTCTTCTCTCTTCGATCTGGGGTTCAAAAAAAGAACCGCCTTCTTGAGAAATAATTTTTTCAACTTCTTCTTTTATCTTGGCGAGATCCTGTTCTTTTGATTCTCCAACCAGATAGCACAATTCATATTTCATTATCTCGTAGCACGTGACTCGTAGCGCAAACCAGCAACTCAACAAATTACTAGTTTGTTATACGATACGCAATTATATAAAAATATTTATTTTGCATCCTGCGTCATGAGTTATGCAAAAAAATAAACCCATCAAGAAAGTCCTTATCCGATGGGATTTTTCACTCCTATCCGAAACTATTCGGCGGGAGTAAAATTGGACTTTCTTAATTGTCTTCTAACCCTAACATATTATTTTAATTTTGGCAATATTTTTACCAATCTCCGCTGGCACCACCGCCGCCGGAACTCCCTCCGCCAAAACCGCCGAATCCTCCGCTACTTCCGGAACTCCCTCCAATTCCTCCATTTCCTCCTCCGATCCACCACGGAACATGCCCGCTGGATTTTCCTTTTTGGTATTGGCTGGAGACAATATAATCAAACAGAAGTCCCAAGGGAATCAAAAACAACATAGCAATAAGTCCGATCGCCAATGAAAAAATAAAAATTAATATCAGGCTGATAACTCCCCCGAACACTCCCCCTAGCCACCATGATTTGGAACGAGCTAAAATGCTGCTGAGCCAGATGGGAATGAAAAACAAAAGCCAGAACCATTCCCCAAAGCTGAAAGATTTTCCCTTTGACCCAGAAGAGTTTTCTGAAGGGACATATTCCCCTTTTGTCACAGAAATTATTCTATCTACTGCTCCGCCAATTCCCAGAAAATATTCATTGTTTTGAAAAGCCGGTTTCATTACATTATTGATAATCTGACTGGAAATTGCATCGGTGAGTGAAGGCTCTAGTCCGTATCCCACTTCGATTCTCATCTTCCGGTCTTCTTTGGAAACCAGTATCAGGACTCCGTTATCATTTTTTTCTTTCCCTATTTTCCATTCTTCGAAAAGTTTCACAGCAAAATTTTCAATCGTGTCTTCTCCGAGACTATTTACCGTCACTACTGAAATTTCATTGGAAGATTCTTTTTCAAACTGGGAAAGCTTGTTTTCAAGCAGCTGCTTCTCTTTGTCATTCATCATTCCGGCAAAGTCATTAACAAAGCCGGTTGGATTTCCCGGACTATAATAGGCATTTACTGAAGGAATAAACAGAAAAGAAAGCAAAGAAAGTAATAATATTTTTTTCATGCTGGAATAATCTCTTCAAAAAAACTTATTTGGTTAGTTCTACTTTTGGAGCATTTTCCGCTCCCTGTGCAGCTTCAAAATAATTCTTAGCTGAAAAGCCGAACATTCCCGCTACCCAGCGAGTAGGAATTCTTTTTATCATCAGGTTGTATCCCTGTACTGTGTCATTAAATCTCTTTCTTTCCACACTGATTCGATTTTCGGTTCCTTCCAGCTGAGACATCAATGTCTGGACGTTTTCGGATGATTTAAGCTCAGGATAATTTTCAACAATTACCAGTAGTCTCGACAAAGCACTTTCCACTTGAGTCGCCGCTTCAGCTTTTTCATTTACTGTCTGTGCTCCGGAATACTTTGTTCGAGCTTCAGCTAGATCTCCGAATATTTTTTGTTCCTGTGCCATCATCCCCTTCACTGACTCAACAAGATTCGGAATCAGATCAAACCTTCTTTGATATTGGGTTTCGACTTGAGCCCATTGATTATCAACTTGCTCGTTGGCAGTCACTAATTTGTTGTAAGCAGTCCAAAAAAAGATAACTACGGCTGCCACGATGATGCCAATAATAATCCACGATCTTTTCATTTGTTTTTACCCTGTTAAATCCAGTAAGCTGGGCTGCCTTTTGGCAGAATTTAACGGGGTGATAATTAATTATTAAATTATTCTTTTAATTTTCCTTTGATGGCTTTTGCGATTTCAGAAATAACTTTGGGGTTTTCTTGGACAAATTTTTTGGCATTCTCTCTTCCAACTCCAAGTTTCATTTCACCGAAAGCATAGGTATTGCCTGATTTTTTAACTATGTCGAATTTTACCCCAGTATCAATGATATCTCCTGCCAGAGAAATTCCTTCATTATACATAATATCAAACTCGGCAGTTTTAAAAGGAGGTGCTACTTTATTCTTTACTACTTTGGCCTTCGTCCTGTTTCCAACCACATCATCGCCTTTCTTTATCTGGGCAATTCTTCGGACATCTATCCGGACCGACGAATAAAATTTAAGCGCTTGCCCTCCGGTTGTTGTTTCCGGATTGCCGAACATGATTCCGATTTTCATTCGAATCTGATTTATGAAGATAACAATCGTATTGGACCTGGCAACAATAGCGGTCAATTTTCGAAGCGCTTGGGACATTAGCCGAGCTTGTCTTCCAATATGTTGATCTCCCATTTCTCCTTCAATTTCTGCTTTAGGAGTAAGAGCCGCTACCGAATCGACAACGATGATATCCACCGCATTCGAACGGACCAATGTTTCCACAATATCAAGTGCTTGTTCCCCGGTATCCGGCTGAGAAATCAAAAGATCATTTATTTTTACCCCGATTTTTTTCGCATATTCCGGATCAAGCGCGTGCTCAGCATCTACAAAAGCTGCCGTTCCTCCCATCTTCTGAGCATTGGCAATAATGTGAAGAGTAAGGGTTGTTTTTCCTGAGGATTCCGGCCCATAAATTTCAACAATCCTTCCCCTTGGCACTCCGCCGATTCCCAAAGCGATATCCAGAGATATTGACCCCGTTGAAATTGCTTCAACATCCACCTTGCGCACATCGCCTAATTTCATTATCATTCCTTCCCCGAATTTTTCTTTTATTTCCTCCACTACTCTTTCAACATCCTCTTTATTTTTTTCCGCTGAATTATTATTCTTGGCCATACTTTTTGGGATAATTATAAATCTCTTTTATTCTAAATTTTTGCAGATAGATAATTATCTCTTTAGTTTTTATATTTATAGTGATATTATATCACTGCCATATTTGCTGTCAAGCTAGAAAAATCGAAACTACTCTGTTTCAAAGACCCTGTTGACTATCGGCTTGGTATCCTTGCTGAGCATCCCGAAATCCTTGCCGTTAAAAATAACTCTCGCATATTTTCCTTTTTCTATCGAGAGAGAAATTCGGTTTTCCGCCTCAAAAACCTTTGATTCCCCAGGATTAATCATCCCGTTGAAAGCCGATTCATCGCCGGTCTTTACTGAAATGAAAACCGGTTTCGTGTCCCCGATAACTTCCAGCTTGGCCTTCATTTCTTTCTTTTCTTCTTCTTGATTCGGTTGTTCCTGATCTTCCGAGGAATAATTTTCACTAGCCGAGTTTTGGAATTTTCCCTCCCCGGTAATCACTTTTTCCGATTCTTTTTCAAAACGGTTGATCGATTTTATTGTAATCGTGTTGAGTCCCGGCTGCAAAAACAGTTCTTCGATAAATTTTCCTTCTTCATTCACCACCAATTGCTGGCCATTAATATAAAGCTTGGCATCTTTCTCCGTAATTCCTTCTACCTTGATCTTTTTTTCTTCAGTGGAAAAATTATCAGTGGGTTCAAAAACTACCAGTCTTGGCTTGGAAATAAAAATACTAAGCTCGCGATAAAGATAAAAAAATCCCAGTCCTGCAAAAAAGACAACCAGGACAATAATCATAATTTTGGGAGTTATCACCAGGCTGGAAAATTTTATAGGTTTTATCAGGCTTTTCTTCGGCTCCTCTCTTTTTACATTCTTATGAATGTCTCTTTCTCTTTCGTAAAGCTTAATCAGATAATTTTCATCCGCTCCCAGATACTGGGAATAGCTCCGAAGAAATCCTTTAACATAAACATCTGCTGGAAGTTTTTCATAGCGTCCGCTTTCCAAATACTCCAGATATTTCATCTGAATCTTGGTGCTTCTGGAAACCTCTCCAAGGGTGATCCTTTTTTCGCTTCTCAGTTTATTAAGACGCTCCCCCAAAGTAAAAGTCCCGACATTCTTTTTTACAAAACCGTTTTTTAGCATAGCGCCATCCTATCACCGTTATTTAAAAATAGCAAAAATCAAAATTCAAACAATTTTCAGTTTTCTCACATCTGCCATTTGTCCCTGGACTGTTGATCTTTTACCGGATCTTCATAAGAAACTTCGGCTCCGGAATCAAGATACACTTCCCTGGCCTTTGCCCCGTCCGAGGGTCCGATTATTCCTTGCTCTTCCAAAAGGTCGAGAAGTCTTGCCGCCCTCGCATATCCCACGCGAAGCCTTCTTTGAAGCAAAGAAGCAGATGCTTTTCCGGCTTCGGAAACAACTCTTTTCGCTTCTTCATATAAGCTGTCTTCCAGATCTCCTCCTCCGATGCTGGAATCAGAAAAATCAATCCGATCATGCTTATTCTTGGACGGCTCCCCGTTGGTAATGTCTTCCCCAATCGGTTCTTCCCCTCTTTCCAATTTCTGGCCTTTAATAAACTTCACGACTCTTTTTACTTCCGATTCAGAAACAAAAATTCCTTGAAGGCGCCTAATGCCATTCGGTCCGGCTTCTAAATATAGAAGATCTCCATTCCCCAAAAGTTTTTCCGCTCCTCCGGTATCCAAAATTGTTCGGGAATCGATCTGGGTAGCAACTTTAAAGGCAATCCTAGTTCCGACATTGGCTTTAATGAGGCCAGTCAAAACTTCCACTGAAGGACGCTGGGTGGAAAGAATAAGATGTATTCCCACTGCTCTCGCCATTTGAGCGATTCGAATCACCACACCTTCTACCTCTTTTCCATGCGATCCCATGAGATCAGCCAGTTCATCAATCACAATTACGATATACGGAAGCTTCTCCATTTCATCTTCGGTCACCTCTCCGGTTTCCTGATTGGTTATTTTTCTTTTATCCCCGGCCAAAACTTTTTGGTTGTAAGATGAAATATCGCGCGATCCGGTTTCCTGAAGAAGAATATATCTTCTTTCCATTTCTCCTACTGCCCACTTGAGAGCACTGACTACTTTTGCGTTATCCACAATCACATCCGAAAGAAGATGGGGAATTCCATTATAAAGAGACAGTTCCACTCTTTTCGGATCAACTAAGATTAATTTCAAATCTTCCGGAGAATTCTGATAAAGCAGGGAAAGTAGTATGGTATTAATACAGACACTTTTTCCCGATCCGGTAGAACCGGCAATCATAAGATGCGGCATCTTATCGAGATTTCCGAAAATATAGCTTCCGCTGACATTTTTTCCCAATGCAAGAGTAAGACCTGCGTCACGCTTCTTGTATGTTTCACTCTGGAGGAAATTCCGAAGCCGGACGGTAGCTACTGATTTATTCGGCACTTCTATTCCTACCAAAGATTTTCCCGGAATCGGCGCTTCGATCCTAATTGATTGAGCCGCCAAAGCTAGCGCTAAATTATTATTAAGCGCTGTGATTTTACTTAATTTTATCCCTACTGCCGGACGAAAACTGTATTGGGTAATTGTCGGACCGGTCTGAGTGTCAGCTAGTTCTACCTCAATACCAAAGTGACTTAGGGTTTTTTGGATGATCTCCGCATTCTTTTTCACATCTCCTCCTTTAGCCTCTCCCGTTGATTCTTCAAGCAGATCCAGAGGAGGAAAAATCCAGCCATTGTTCTTTTTGCGCTCTCCGTCCAGCTTGGTCAATTTTTCTTTCCTGCCTGTACTGTCCCAGGAAAGTCCTTTGATGGAAAACTTAATCTTTGAATCCGGAATTTCTTTTTCTTTCTTGTCTTCTTCCGGACCTTTCACAAATTCCGGACTCCTTGGCGTTTCATTTTTCTTTTCTTCAGGAAGAGATCCGACAAGAGCCGGCTCCGTTCCATTTTCAGGAACAATTTCCTCATCTTTCTTTATTCCCAGAATTTTTTGGATGAAACTGACGATTGAAAAATTAAAGGTAATAATCGCTCCGGTCAGGAATAGTGCTACCAAAATGACCGAGCCCGCCACTCTTCCTGTGAGCTTAAGCAATAATAAAGCGACAACATACCCAAAATATCCTCCGCCTTCTCCACTCTTGGCAATTTCAAGAATCTTATCAGTATCAAAATAAATATGGAAAAACCCAAGAATGCCGATAAAAGAGATGGAGAGACCAAGAATTTTTGAAACATAAAAAGAAGTTTCTTTTCGAAAAAGGAGAATAATTCCGGTAAATATCATAATTACCGGAGAAAGCCATTTTCCCCAGCCGAACATTGCACCTACTATTTTATTTAAATATTCTCCCAGAATTCCGGCTTCATCAAGAAATCCCAAAATAAAAAGAAGGGAAAAGGCAAACAAAAAAATAGCTGCAATGCTCCGCTTTGCATCTCCTTTTATGTTTATTTTTTTTTCTGTTTTATCCCCTTCGACAATATCTTGTTTTCGTCTTCTGCCCATACAGCCATTTTAACACAATTGCCACTTTTTCAAAAGCCCCTGATTTACTGATATTACTGTTTTAATGTAATATTTTTCATTGTCATCAAGATATTAAAAGAGGGTCTGCTCAAAATGAGCAAACCCTCTTTTTTTTACTCCCCGGGGAAAAAGAATTCTCCGTACCCTCTCCTGAAGACTCCTTTCTCCAAAAGTGGCTGTCCAATGAAAAAAGGATATCCGTTGTTTCGAACATCCTTTTTGCTTTCAACCTCCTGACTCCTAGAAAATCACCCTCTTGATGTTTTCTGCTACCCCAGGGAAACCACCCGCCACGATGATTTCCAGCCCCTGTTTGATATACTCATCTTGGTACCAATAGCAGAGGGGCCAGAACTTCTTCCTAATCTCCTCATCAGAAGGAGCTTTTCCCTGAGAGAAAACTGCTTTCAGTTCCTCAAGCTGCCTGAGGGGCATGATATTTTTTTCCATTTCACCTTCCTCCTTCCTTTTGTATTTTGTATTTTATTCACTAAGGAACATTGGAATTTAGCATAGAATGGATATTCTGTCAAGTATAAATTCCCGCCAAATCAAGTCTCTCAAAATTAAAAAATTATTTTATAAATAAAAAACGCCTGCTTTGGCAGAGTTTTTCTCTTATTTTGATTCGGGGCTGCCAGTTTATCTGACAGCCCTGTTTTTTACTTATATTTCTTTTTCTTTTTCTTTCCTCTCCGGAAAGTTTCCTCCTGGATCTGGAGCTGCAGAAGATAAAAATCTCTCATCTTCCATTTGTTACTTTTTCTTTTTTGGACAAAAATCCTTTTGACAAAGACGATGGCTTCCTTGGGAGTCAAGTTCCCGAAAAAAATATGCCAGGCAGTATGGTAACGGTCAGGCATCCTCTTGATATTTTCTTCCAACTCTCCTCCTCCCCTTGATCTGGGGATCACATGATGCCTCGTCATTTTTCTTCCGTTTCTGGGTTTCTTGCCGTTTTCCTCATCGCTCATTTAATCCTCCTTGGGAATTTTTTATCCTAAATTTTCAAAGCTTCTAAAAAATCATTAACTTTTACAGAAAAGTTATCGGTTGCCGCTTCCCTGGTAAGAATCGCCAGGGTACCGAGAGATTTCTTGCCAATGGCTTTTTCCATTTCAGAAAACGTCTTCTCATTTCCCGAACTGCCCATCGTGCAAAAGAAAGCTGTACTTTTGAAATTATATTTTTGTTCGCTGATATAAGTTCTCGTCGGCACGGACATATTTCCGCCCCAGATCGGAGTTCCGATAATCGTCAGATCATAATCAGCCGGATTGAATCTTGCTGGTTCGAGCTTCGTAATTTTTTTCTTCATCGCATCTCGCCCGGAAATAAGATATCCCTTGATTCCGCTTCGATCAACCGTGTCTTTTATTTCTTCCAGATCCGCACCAAGTTTTTCCGCCAAAACTTTGGCTATTTTTTTGGTCGTCCCAGTCCGAGAATAAAAAGCAATCAAAGTTTTCATGAGATAATTATTAAATGATTATTTTTTTATCATTTGTATTTCTTTATTGCCTCGCCCAGCTTTGAAGCAAATTCAAGAAGCTTCCCCTTTTCAATCGTATTCTTTGAAGCAGGACTGAGCGAGATAAACTTATCCGGACTCAGGATGAAAAAAATCCGGCTGACGTAACCTCCTTCGGTAACTACCAGATTGTCCATGGGAATTTGGGGATTTTTTTCAACTTCATTTCCGGCTTTATCGTAAGATCTTTCCTCATTTTCAATGAGGAGATATTCAAGACTGAGCGTCAGATATTCTTTTTCGTCCAAATAATATGAACAGTTGTAAATTCTGCTTTTTTTGGGCGGTTCGATTTTGACCAATTTCTTGCCCAGAAGATTTTCCACAAACTCCTTGGTAAACTGGCCGCAGATATCTTCGACGATATAATAATAAGTATCCTCCCGGGTCGGTTCACCGGGATATTTTACAAAACAATTCTCAAGCCTGTCTCCCGGGTCGCCGTAATTGGAAAGGCTTACTTTTTCTGCTTCGCATTGATTGATTATTCCATCCGAATTCTCTGCACTTCCTTCTTTCCCGCCACATCCGGAAAAAAGCGCTGCTCCTGCGATAAGGAATAAGAAAATAATAATTTTTTTGTTCATAAATTTTTTTCTGGCTTGCCAACCAAACCTCCTAATTATTTAATAAAATCTTTACTTTTTATTTCCATTAAAATTGTTCCGCTAAGAAGCCATCCTTCGTTTTTAAATATTACCCTGTCATTGGGAATCATTCTCTTCTCTTGAAATCCCACCTTCTTGTAAAGCCCGATAGCCCTTTCATGATATTCACTGGTATAAAGCACTACTTTTCTCATACCCAATTTATCAAAAGCATAAGCAAGCATTATTCTTGTCACTTCGAGTCCGATTCCCTTCCCCCAATAATTATTGTCCAAAATAAATATCGAGAACTCGCATTCATCCTTACCATCGAATTCCGATAATGTTGTATAACCGATAAAAGCATCCTCAGGAGTATAAATTCCGAATATGATTTGACCTTCTACTTCCAGAGTAAATTCTTTCGCCTCCTGGACAGTTTTAAATTTAACTGTTTCTAATGCAAAGCTGACATAATTTATTACTTCTAAGTCGGTGTAGCCCCGAAGGATCAAAGGATAATCCGCTTCCTCCAGTCCTTTCTTAAGATAAACTTTTTCACCCCTCAAAATCTCCGGCATTAATTTAAAAAATTTAGCTGATTATTTCGATTTATTCATTGAATGTCATCCTTTTGTAAACTTCCCTGGTACATTCAACGTCCCGCTTGCAATATTCGCAGATTTCCTTCGTCTTCCCGGCTTTGAAAAAATCAAAAACCTGCGACCCGTCAATTCCGTCCTTAGGCGTCGGAATTCCAAGCGCCAGTGCGACATGCTCCAGGCCGATGGAATTCATGGACCACTTCGCCCACTCTTTCATCGTATCGTATATCGGATAATTTTTATAACGTGCAAAAGGAAGTTCATAAGCCGGTTTTATCCGATTCACAATCGAGCGCTGATAGATGAAACGCAAGTCGAAATCCATCACATTGTGGCCGATGAATTGGACGCCATATTCCGGCCATTGGGGATTTCTCGCCGGAATACTGATCGATTTGACAATTTCCCAAAACTTTTCAAGCATTTTTGATTCATCTTCTTCACCGCTAAGAACTTCAACCGGCCCGTCATCGATTGCATAAGCGATGCAAAGAATCCTTCCGAAAGATCCGTCAAAAGAAGTACCCAGGAGAAACTGCTCGAAATCAATATGATTGTCACCGTTTTCTTTCTTATTTTTCTTAGCCAGTTTCTTTTCGTATAATATTTTTAATGCCTCGCGCTGCTCATCTCCGGCTGGAATAGTTTCGATGTCCAAAAATAATCTCCGCATATTTTTTATAATAATTTAAATGTTTATAGCGA
>JAKLHP010000025.1 GCA_022710085.1 Patescibacteria group bacterium
GACCATATTCAAATAAGGTCATATTGCGTCCGACTTCCTCGAGTCCTCCCAACGGGATAATTCGAAGGTTATTTTTGTCGAACCTTGTTTTTTCTGAAGTTTTGTTCAGAGCCGAAGGTGCGCTCATGAGCGAGCCATCCCGCGGGATCTGAAAATCCTTCTTCGTTTTTCTTCTTGTATTCATTTTGTTAGTTCAAGTTAATTAGCCAAAGTTAAAAAAATTTGTCTATTAATTGATTTAAAAAGTTAAGAAGTGTGGGCTTGGAGAGACTTGAACTCTCACGGACTTACGTCCATACGCACCTGAAGCGTACGTGTATACCAATTCCACCACAAGCCCATTAATTCAAGGTGTATTTCACAAAAAAGAAGCTTGCAATATATTCCAAAAATTAGCACAGAAAGGCCTATAAAAAGCTTTCTATACTGCAGAAAAGAAGCAAAAATTAATTATTGTAAAATTGAAGTCTTTCTGATGTGTTTTAAATATAGCACAAGCAAACGATAAAGTCAAGCTCCTACTTTCGCGCGTAATCGTCTTCAAATCTTTTGATATCATCTTCTTCAAGATATCTGCCCGCTTGTACTTCAATAATTTCAAGATTCTCCTTGCCAATATTTTCCAGCCTGTGTTTTGTTTTTGCCGGAATATAGGTGCTTTCATTTTCTTTAAGATGAATGATGTCTTTACCCCGGACAATCCTCGCCTTTCCTGTTGTTACTACCCAGTGTTCCGAACGGCTTTTGTGGGATTGCAGGCTCAACCGGGATTTTGGAAATACGGTAATTTTTTTCACCTTGCAACCCGCAACATCCAAAAGCACTTCATATTTTCCCCAAGGACGATAAACCTCCAGGCTCTGGTCCAGTTCCTTCATTTCCTTTTCTTTCAACATCGAAAAAACTTCTTTGATATCCTTGCTCCTTCCCCTTTTTTGGATAAGAATACAATCATTATTTTCAACAACAATAATGTCATCCACTCCGACAGTAGCTACCAAGCGGTCATTATTCGAATGTACAAAAACATTTTGAGAATCGAATCCGATATGCTTTGTGCTGATATTTCCGTTTCTTTCAGAAATTTCCGCCAACACATCAAAAGAACCGATGTCGCTCCATCCAAAATCTCCTTCAAATACGATGATGTTTTTTGACTTTTCTGCGATAGCCACATCAATCGCCACATTTGGAAGCTTTTTGAAATTTTTAAGAAAAGTGTCAAAATCCTTCTCGAAAAATTTGGATATTTCAGACGCATAATTTCGAAGTTCATTGGAAAATGTCTTGCTGTTAAAAACATACATTCCGGCGTTCCAAAGATATTTTCCGGATTTCAAATATTTTTTAGCTGTTTTAAGATTAGGCTTTTCTTTGAATTCCAAAACTTCAAAATAATCTCCCTTCCTTTTCCCTTTTTGAATGTATCCAAGTCCGGTATCCGGATTATTGGGAACGATTCCGATGGTTGCCACATGGCCATCTACCTGCTTCATTACTGATTTCACGAGCTCAACATACGCTTTCTTGTTTCCAATATAATGGTCTGAGTGCACTTCAATAATAGAATCACTCGGCTTAATCTTAATCTTTTCGACAAGATATTTGACTGCATAAGCAATTGCCGGACCAGTATTGAGGCTGGCCGGTTCAACCAAAATTCTTTCTTTTTTGAATCTAGGATATATTTCCTTGACCTGATTGAAAACATTGAAATAATTTTCCTCATTGGTCACAAAAACAATATTGTCCTTGGGAACAATTTCAGACATCCGAAGATATGTTTCCTGAAGAAGCGATTTATCACTATAAAGATTCAAAAACTGCTTAGGAAAGTTTTTTCGAGAAAGCGGCCAAAGTCTGGTTCCCGCTCCTCCGCAAAGTATAATACTGTACATAATTTTATTGTTTTTTCCAATTATTACAGACCTACAAGACTATTCTATCACCTCCCTTTTCTCTTGGCAAAAGGGTAAAAAGGGAATAAAAAAAAGGGAGGAAGATTTTATCTTCAACTCCCGATGTCTGTTTGTTTACTCCAAATACTTCTTTAGGGTTTCATGTACCCCATACTTCGGGATTTCAATGAAACCCTGCTGGCCAGAAAACACTCCGACCAACTCTCCACTCGGGTTAATCGTGTAGACTGATACCCCGTTGTGGCCACCGGCCCACCATTTCTCCTCAAGAGAGATAGAAAACGGAACTCTGATTCCCGTTATATCCCACTCGAGCACTGCTTCAAGCGCTCGGTTTGTTTTATTGACGTCATACCCAAGCACGTTAATCTCTCCGACTTCAACGGTCTTTTCAACCATAAAATCAAGAGAGCAGTTCTTTGCAGCATCAAGATGATCAGCTGGCACGAAACGAGTTTTTTTCTCGAGGTCATAAACGAATGCTTCCTCGATAAGTTCCCGCGCGCCGGTGAGACACAAATTGCGTCCCTCAATGTGGCGAGCTATACCCGCAAACGGCTTAAACCAGCCATGCCGCTCATCAGGAACAACACAGATTCCCTGAGAACATACTACCTTAATAACCGCCCCGCCGCGAAATAATCCTTCGGGCGCCTCCTTTTCGAATTTTTTGTTTGCCCTGGCAGGCAATTTAAAATCCGAAATAAAAGAAAACCCATCAGACCATTTCGAGTATACGGGAATTCCAGAATCCTTCTCTGAGAAGGGAAACTCCTTCAGCAGTTCCCTCAAGAAACCTTTCTGATAACTGTTAAGGATATCAAAAATTGTTTCCTTGATCTCCATAATACACCTCCCAAAATTATCCTCCCTTCATAAGAAGGCAAGGTTTTACCTTATTTCAAGGTTCTTTCAGCACGAATCAAACTTTGACTGAACCATTCGTTATATAACCTTTTACGACTTTTGTCAAATGTATAAGGGTATACAAAAAAACGCCTAAGAAAAAATTAGACTTTATTACATTACAAGTAGAAATTAAAGCTAACTAAAAGGATCTTTATTGAATAATCTAGATTTTTTATTTTTTATTATTCAACCACAGGCAAACCGCCCAAATACTCTTTCTCAATACTTTTGTAAAGCGGGTTTTTCTTAAGAGCCGGCTTTCCTTCATGCTCCACGACATAATAAGCAAACCCTCTCATTTCTTTCACTAATTCATAATCAGCATGACCAGGAAAACTGGAAGGGTCCTTATCTCCGAAATTAACCGGACTGTCATCGGCTGTTGCAAAATAAGTTTCTCCGGTATTGACCACTAAGTGGCCGTATTTCGGAGGCATGAAAATTTCCTCTCCGGCTTTGACGTGAACTGCCTTGAATTCTTCCACTTCATCTGCAATCATTTCCCCATTTTCTTTTTCTTTTAATTTCTGAAGCAAGGCTATTCCTTGGCCGAAAATAATCCAATAAGTTTCACTGAGATCCCCGACATGATAATGACCGTATGTTTTAATGTATTCTCCTGAAATCGTTCCCGGTTCCCAAACAGTTATATTCCTCTGATCGACTCCGCCCCGGATCATATAATAATGAATTTCCGGACCAATGCCATTGGGATCCATCAAAACATCCTGCATTTTATCATGAGTCCTCGAGGCATAATGCTTGCCAACGTTTGTAAAATCAATGTTCATATTTTTGTTATTTATTTTTAGTTATTTTTTGATTCTAGTGGTCTTAATATACCACTTATTGATATCGGCAAAACGCCAAGATGAAGAGTTGATATTTTTTACTTCTATCCCCTTTACGCTATTGGAAACGGGATAAAGATAATGAGGACTGTAAAGGAAAACCGCCGGAGATTCTTCCGATATTATTTTTTGAAGCTCTCTGTATTTTTCTATTCTTTTTCCTTCATCCAACTCCTGTCTGATATCCCGAAGCAGTTCATCGGCGTCTTTATTATCAAGCATCCCCAAATTAAAACCGGGATCTTGCTTCTGGCTCGAATGCCAAAAGGGATAAAGATCAGGATTAAAACTGGTAATTTGTCCGAAGAGAATGGCTTCATATTCACGAGGACGGATAATATTTTGCTGGAGATCGGTAGCCGTAAGAATTTCAACATTGGCATTTACTCCTATTTCTTTCCAGTCTCTGGCCAGAATTTCAGCCGTTTCAGTAAGATCGGGCCAATCGGCAGTATAAAACTTGAATTCAATTTTTACTCCGTCTTTTTCCCTGATTCCGTCTTTGATTTTCCATCCTGCCTCATCCAGAATATTTCTAGCCTTCTCCAGATCATAGTCTCTCCTGTCTATATCTCCGTTATATTCGCTCATTGAGTTGAGGAATGGAGAAAATATTTCTTCTCCCTTTCCCTTCAATATCTGGCTTAATATTTCTTTTCGATTTACTGCCTGAGCAAGAGCCCTCCTGACATCATCATTGGCTAGCGATACGCTTTTATTCTGGTTAAAAAACACTGAAAAATATCTCGGGAAAGAAAGTTCCTTGATCGAAGTGCTTTTTCTGTTTTTTATGCTGTCAACTTTTTTCGTGTTAATGTTCTGCATCCCCTTAATCTCCTTTTTATTGTAAGCGGTAAGCATCGTCTCCTCGTCGGGATACAAATTGAAAACAATCCTGGAGATATATGGCTCTCCTTCGAAATATTTTTCAAAAGCCCTGAGTTCATAAGAAAGGATTTCTCCATTGGAGTTTTTCTGAAAATCTTCAAATTTATACGGACCAGATCCGATTGGCTTGAGGTTGTAATCAGCTAAAGGAAATTTTTCAGGAACAATATTTCCCCAAATATGCTTGGGAAGTATTCCCAGAGTAAGATTATTCAAAAAGCCGAAATAAGGATTGCTAATATTAAAGCTCAGGGTATAATCATCGATCTGGCTTACTTCTATCCCCTGCCAATTCTGCCTCAAGGGACTTTTGTAAGCCGGGTCTTTCAGGATGCTTATTGTAAAGAACACGTCGCTGGCAGTCAAGGGTTCTCCGTCATGCCAAAACAAATTCTTCCGCAGCCTGACTGTATATGTTTTCTGGTCTTCGGAAACTTCATAGCTTTCAGCCATATTATTTTTCAATTTTCCCTGAGCATCATATCCAAAAAGTCCCCCGTAAATAAGCTGGGTCAGATCAGAATCAGTTTCACTGGTTTGCGAAAGAATCGGATTAATATAAAGAGGTTGTCCGATCAGTC
This sequence comes from Patescibacteria group bacterium, assembly GCA_022710085.1. Taxonomy (GTDB): domain Bacteria; phylum Patescibacteriota; class Minisyncoccia; order Moranbacterales; family JAKLHP01; genus JAKLHP01. The sequence goes on from JAKLHP010000025.1 coordinate 5,149, forward strand.
CTTCAACATATTCTCCTCCATTCTTGGGTATGGGCCTGGTAAATCCGATATAAAGATGAGCTAGCCAAAAAACAAGGGAAGCGAAGATTAAAAAGATAAGCGAGAAGACAATCATCTTCTCCTTAAAATTCAGAAGCTTGCTCATCTTGAGCCAGTTCTTTGAAAAGAAAAATTTAATTTTTTCTTTGATACTAATATGGTTAAAATTAAAAAAAATTAATTTCGGAAATTATTTGCTTGAAAGAATAAAAATCGCGATTGACAGTCCCAGAAAAACAACCGAGAGGGCTATGGAAATATAAAATAAAAATTTTTCCATTCCTCTTTTGGTATAATAACCCCCGAAGTCCCCACCGAAAGCGGCTGACAGACCGGATCCCCGATTCTGAAGAAGTATCGAGACAATTAGGAAAATGCAAACAACAATCTGGATTATATTTATTATTTTCATTATTTTTTTTGATACTTATAACATTAATAATACTATCAGACAACTTTTTGATAGTCAACTCAAAATGCCATTTTTTGCCTTGAATAAAGCAAAAAAATGCCGATATTTCGACTTTTTAAGATTTTCCCAAATTCTTTGATTTTTAATTATTATCGAGCCATTCCTGAAGAATTATCTTGGCTGATTCCTCATCATCGAATCTTTTTATGTCCTTTGCTCCTTTTTCAATCAAATTAGCCTGAGCCATCTTGGTGGTAAACATTTCATTTTGGTATTTCACCGGTATTTTCAGTATTTCTTCGAGCAATTTTCCCAATTTTTCTCCTTCATATTCAACGCTTCCCTTGTTGATATAACTGGGAATTCCAATGATTATTCTTTTGACATTTTCCTTGGAAATAATTTCAGCCAGTTTTTGGACCAATTCTTTGTTATTCTCTACCGTTTTGTAGGCAAACGCCATTTTGGTCTCATTGTCAGCCAAAGCCAAGCCGACTTTGGCTTTTCCAAAATCTATACCCAATATTTGGCTTACTTCAGCTGAATTTTGACTGTCTATTGACATAAATTGATTTTTGTGATAATATTATAAGTTGTAGATTTTTAACAAAAATAAGGAGGCACGCCTTGAAAGAAATAAATGTTTTTGTTGATAATTGGAATCAGCAGCATTCTCATAGCTTTTCTGGATTTCAGATGATTTATATGTTTTGCGGAATGCTACTGGCAGCAATGTTAATTATAGGAGCCCTTACAGGATAAAAAGGCTCCTCTATGCCCCGTCACTTCGAACTCGGAGTTTCGGGGTTTTTATTTTGTTAAAATCTCATAACCTTCTTCCGTAACTAAAACTGTATTTTCATAATGCGCACTTAGTTTGCCGTCTTTAGTCCTGAAAACCCATCCGCCTTTTCCGATTATTGTCTGATATTTTCCTTCATTCACCATCGGCTCAAGCGCCAAAACCATTCCTGATTTCAACTTAAGATCATCATAATAATAACCGTCATAATAATTCATAATTTGCGGATCTTCATGGAGCTCAACTCCGATTCCATGACCGACCAAATCTCGGACCACAGAAAAACCGTTATCTTCAACACATTTTTGGACCGCTTTCGAGTAATCGCTCAGCATTGCTCCGTTTTTTATTTTTGAAACTCCCTTCCAAAAAGATTCCTCAGTAATTTTTTTTATCTTCTTTGCAGTTTCGCTTATTTTCCCAACTGCGAAAGTCCTGGCCATATCAGTAAACATCCCGTCATATTTCATCCCGATGTCAATTTTCAAAATATCTCCTTTTTGGACAATCACATCTCGTGAAGGAATTCCATGGACTATCTCATCATTCAAAGACGCACAAATAGATGCTGGGTAGGGTTGACCCAGATCTGAACCGTAGTTTTTAAAAGCCGGGGTTCCTCCCAGCTTTAAAATCATCTCTTCGGCTGCTTTGTCAAGCGAAAACGTACTAACTCCGGACTTTATATTATTCTCAATCTCTTCCATCACCCGGGCCAGTTTTTTCCCGCCTTCCCGCAAGGCTTTTATTTCTTTGTCGTTTTTTATTGAAACCATAAGCTATAAATCAATTATAGCGAATATTAAAACTAAATCAACAAATTATATTTTCTTGAATTTATTTTTTAATTTTTTCCAAAATTTCAAAAAAGACTTTTTCTTTACTTTTCATTCCGTCAACTTCAGCCAATATTCCTTTTTTTCTGTAATATTCTACTACCGGCATCGTTTGTTCATTAAAAATAGAAAGTCTCTTCAATATTCCTTCCTTGGTATCGTCTTTCCTCTGCTCAACTGGCTCTCCGCAATCCGGACATAAATCGCTGGCACCAATCAAATTGTCTCCCAAAACAAAATGTTTGTGGCATTTTGAACAACTATATCTTTTTGAAACCCTGTCTATGGATTCTTCTTTAGTGATGTCAATAAAAACGACTTCGTCTATTGTTCTGCCCAAGCCTGAAAAGACCTGCTCCACTTTTTCTATCTGGTCTACTCTGCGAGGAGCTCCGTCCAAAATAATTCCCCTGCCCTGGGGAACTCTCTTGAACTCTTCCCGCAGAGCTTTCAGAACGATTTCATCGGAAACCAGTTCTTTTTTTATATGAATAATATCATACAGCTCCCTGCCTAATGCATTTTCCTCTTTTGCCAATTTTCTAAGCATTTTCCCCACATCGATATGCATTGCATTGAACTTCTCGGCGAGAAATAATGCCTGCGTTCCTTTTCCGCTTCCCTGCGAACCCAATATGATAATATTCATCAAAGATAGACACTCGACACAGAACAATCAAACACAATAGCAATTACAATAGTTGCTATTAATTCATGTCCTGTGTTGTGTTTTTTATTTAAAAGTTTTAGAATCCTTCGTAATCTCTCATTACCATTTGGCTTTCTATCTGTTTTACGGTTTCAATCACCACGGAAACAACAATCAAGATGCTTGTCCCTCCAATTGCCATGCTGCTGATTCCGCTGAAAGCTTTGACAATAAGAGGAAGAACGGCAATCAATCCTAAGAATAAGGATCCGGTCAGGGTTATTCTGTTCATAATCCGATAAAGATATTCCGCTGTATTTTTTCCAGGCCTGATTCCCGGTATGTATCCTCCCTGTTTCTGAAGATTTTCAGAAATCTTATTGGGATCGAAAACAACTGCTGTATAAAAATAAGTAAATGCTACAACTAAAATAAAATAAAATACTCCGTAAAAAAGCTGATTCTGGAAAACCGAGTTAATGAAAGTAGCGACACTCACAACTGTCTCATTTTTAACCTGCATCAGAAAATTAGCGATCATTCCAGGAAAAAGCATGATTGAAATAGCAAAGATTATCGGAATCACTCCTGCCTGATTGACCCTTAAGGGCAAGTGGGTTGAAACTCCGCCATACATCTTATTCCCTCTGATCCTTTTGGCATAGGAAACCGGAATATTTCTCTGTCCTTCCGTTACCAAGACTACTCCGGCAATGGTTATGATAGAAATTATCCCGAATAAAAGATAAGTAAAAAACTGAGTGGAGTCAAAAGTAGAAAAAAGCTGAGTTACCCCGCCCGGAAGACTAGCCACGATTCCCGCGAAAATAATCATCGAAACCCCATTTCCTATCCCCTTTTCAGTCATGAGCTCTCCCAGCCACATTAAAAATATCGTTCCGGTAGTAGCAATAACTATGATTGAGAACATTTCGAAACTATTCAGATTTCCAATAACATTTTGAGATCGAAGCAAGGCAATCATGCTAAAAGCCTGAAGTCCGGCCAAGGGTATCGTTATCCATCGGGTCCACATATTAAATTTTTGCCTTCCCGCTTCTCCTTCTTCCTTGTAAAGTTGCTCCAGTTTGGGGACAATCATCGTGAGAAGCTGCATAATAATCGAGGATGTAATATACGGTCCGACTCCTAAAAGAGCGATGGAAATATTGCTAAGTCCGCCACCGGAAAAAATATTAAGAAGCCCGAGAAATTGATTCCCTTCAAAAAGTTGTTTAAGCTGGTTTGTGTCGACTCCCGGAAGTGGTATGGCAGCCGCAATCCTGAATACCGCTAAAAGAGCAACAACAAAAAGTATTTTATTGCGAAGTTGTTTTATTTTGAAGATTTGAGTAATTTTCTCAAACATTGATATTTTTTATTTCTCAATTGCTTTTTTTGCCGACTTCGTCAGACCGATACCCTTATCAACGGTAAGTTTTTTTGTTAGCTTTCCCGTTCCCAGAATTTTCACTTCTTTCCTTGCTTCTATTTTACCAACAAGACCCTTTTCAATCAAACTCTTAATGTCAATCTTGTCTCCATTTTCAAAGTTTCTTTCCAGATCGTTAAGATTAATATTGATTTTTTTTGCATGAGGAGATTTGAATCCCCTTACCTTTTTCAGCCTCTCAACCAAGGAAGATCTTCCACCTTCAAAAAGCGGGTCTACATGGGCTCCCGATCTGGCTTTCTGACCCTTGTTTCCTTTACCGGAATAGGTTCCTCTTTTCCCCCCTCTTCCGATAGTTTTTCTCTTTTTCTTCCTTCCAACTTTTAATTCGTGAATTTGCATAGTAATTTAAATCAAAATACAAAAATAAAAATATAAAATTCTGGCTATATTTAACGGGTTACTTCGCGCAAATCATTGTTGAATATTATGCTATTTTTTTAACTTTCAATGATTTCAATGCTTCAACCGTTGCTCTGGCTACATTTAATTTATTCGAAGTTCCCATTGACTTGGAAACCACATCATGTATTCCAGCCAGATCAACAACGGCTCGAACTGCTCCACCAGCGATTATCCCTCTTCCTTCTCGGGCTGGCTTAAGCATAATCTTCGCACTTCCTAGTTTTTTGAAAACATCATGAGGAATTGTTTTTCCATCCATCTTGATATTCACCATATTCTTTTTGGCATTATTGTAGGCTTTCTCTATGGAATCAGAAACATCAGACCCTTTGGAAACTCCGACACCTACTCTTCCTTTTCTGTCACCGATAACAAGAGTCGCCCTGAAACGAAATCTTCTTCCGCCTTTAACGACACGGGTAACTCGAGCCAGATCCAAAAGTTTTTGCTCAAATTCCGGCTTTTCTCTTCTCTTTCCAAATTTATTATTATTTCTGCCCATATTTTTTTAACTTTGAACTTTTTCTGCCATAGGCGGATTCGCCTTTGGTGGAAATTTTTAACTAAAACTTAAGTCCGCCTTCTCTGGCTCCTTCAGCCAATGATTTTACTTTTCCATGATATTTGTAACCTCCCCTGTCGAAAACTGCCTGGGAAATCTTTCCTTCTTTGCATTTCTTAGCAATCAATTTACCAACCTTTGACGCTCCTTCAATATTATTCTTGGCCTTAGCTTCCTTGAGAT
>JAKLHP010000026.1 GCA_022710085.1 Patescibacteria group bacterium
CATCAATCCCAAAAGAACCTGTGAAAAAGCGGAAAAAATAATTGCCGTATCAGATTCAACAAAAAAAGACATTGAAATTATCTACGGAATCCCTGAGAAAAAAATCGAAGTGATTCACAGTGCCGTTTCAGAAGACTTCCGGGTTATCGACAGAAACGATCCGAAAATGTTAGAAACGAAAGAAAAATACAAACTTCCCTATAATTTTATTTTTTATCTCGGAACCATGGAACCGAGAAAAAATATAATCGGAACCATAAGAGCTTACAACCAGCTCCGGAGGCTCCATAATCAAGAACTCGATAAATATAAATTGGTAATTGCCGGAGCCAGGGGATGGAAAGAGAAGGAAACACTGAAAGAAATTGAAAAATCTCCTTTTGGAAAAGATATTCTAAACATCGGCTTTGTTGGTTCCCAGGAAAAGCCTTATTTATACAACCTCGCTTCACTTTTTGTTTATCCTTCATTGTTTGAAGGATTTGGATTTCCTCCACTCGAAGCGATGAAGTGCGGTGTTCCAGTAATAACTTCCAATAATTCATCCCTTCCTGAAATAGTGGGGGATGCGGGAATAATGATTGACCCGGAAAGAACGGATGAAATATACAAAGTGATGAAGAAAATACTCGTCAGCAGAAATCTCAGGGACAAACTCCGGGAAAAAGGATTAAAAAGATCGGAAAATTTCTCATGGAAAAAAACCGCGGAAATGTTTCTGGAAGCAATTGACAAATTCGATAAACAACATTAAGATAAAACACTAAGCAGCCAAAACTATATCCCGAAGGAGGATATTATGACAGTAATAATGATCTACGGATTAGAATATGATATCTACCCGGATAGTGGCATTAATAACCGCAGGATTGAAATTATCGAGATGGTTAGAAAAATATTGGGAGAAAACAAGTTAAGCAAAGACACTCTCATAGTTGCTCCTTATTCTACAGTTAACAGCAATGGGAACGTTGTCGACGAAAGTAATCTTCTCTACCTGAAAGTTCAAGGGCAAGAGAAAGAAAGACATGAGATTATCAAAAGAATCAGAAAAGTAGGATTGGGAAAGAATAATTTTCTCATAGCGTAACCAATCTTAATCTCAGCCTCTAAAATGAATGTCGTAGCATTAACAGATGTTACCAAAATCATTTTGGAGGTTTTTCATTTTCAAAAATAAAAAATTCCTGGCTTTAACGTCATGCGTAAGCGTAACATTGCGAACGGACTTTAAACTTTATGCGTAATACATTATACTTAAAATATGCGCATTGGAATTGATGCCCGTTTTTACGGATCGCTCGGAAAGGGGCTAGGAAGATACACTCAAAAACTCATAGAAAATCTCGAGAAAACTGATCTTCAGAATCAGTATTTTGTGTTTCTCCGAAAGGAAAATTTCGATGAATATCAGCCGAAAAATTCCAACTTCCAGAAAGTCATAGCTGATTACAAATGGTATACTTTTTCAGAACAGATAAATATGCCGGCGATCTTGAACAAATATAAGCTCGATCTAGTCCACTTTCCTCATTTCAATATTCCTATTTTTTATAGGAAAAAATTCATAATCACCATCCATGACCTGATCCTCATTCATTTTCCGACCATTCGAGGAACAACCTTGAATCCCTTTTATTATTGGATAAAATTTCTAACTTATAGAATAATCATCCGACATGCAATAAAAAGGTCGGAAAAAATAATAACCGTCTCTAATTTCACAAAAAAAGACATCCTTGAAAATTATAAAATACCCAGCGATAAGATATCGGTAACATATGAATCCAGCGACGAAATTCCGACTGGATATGGACCCCTTGAAAAAGAAAAAATCCTTCAAAAATATGGTATAATTAAACCGTATATTCTATACGTTGGCAACGCTTATCCTCACAAAAATCTGGAAGCGTTGGTTTTGGCTTTTGCGGATATTCCTGTCCAAAAAAATCTCAGATTGGTTTTGGTCGGCAAGGAGGATTATTTCTACAAAGAGCTGAAAAAAAAGATTGCGAAGGAAAAAATAAGCAACATAATTTTTACCGACTTTGTTTCTGATGAAGAATTGGATGAAATATATAAAAACTCTTTGTTTTATATTTTTCCTTCTCTGTATGAAGGATTCGGCTTGCCGCCGATCGAAGCTATGAGAAGAGGTATTCCGGTAGCGTCCTCCGATCATGAATGCATGAAAGAGGTTTTGGAAAGCAGCGCTTGCTTTTTTGACGCCCGAAAAAAAGAAAATATTAAAGAAGCAATAGAAAATCTTTCAGAAAATGAAAGCCTCAGAAGTGAGCTCGCCAAGAAGGGATTAGAACAGGCCAGGAAATTTAGCTGGAAAGAAATGGCAGAAAAGACACTCGATGAATATCAAAAAATATTGGGAAAATAACACTTATGCCTAAAAATAGGATTATCCCTCAGATGTTCGATGTTCGTCCAGTTGATAAAACTGGCAGTTTAGATTGGGAAAAAATAGAAAATATTGAAAAAGTTCTGAAGTTAAGGGAGAAAAAATTTCAGAAAGAAGTAGAGCATATCCAATCAAAGGAAATAAAAAAACAGGTTCCTGCTCCGAGACCAGCAAGGATTTTTCCAAAAAATTACTATGATAACCCCTTTAAAGAGCCTGAGATTTACCAGTTAGGAGAAAAATTCAGGAGCGATGAGATTCCCATTTTTTCTCCTGTTCCGAAAATTCCCGAAAAACAACCTCCCATACAGACAAGACCGGCAAATATCCGCGAAGAAATAATCCCAGAACCTGAACCAAAATTTATACCCCCGATGGAAAATGCAAATTTCCTGAAAACCAATCCTGTCCGAAAACCGAAAAGCATAAATAAAAATGTTGAGAGAATCAAGTATTCCGAAGATGAAATAAAAAAAATAAAAAATCATTTCAAATTTTCGGATCTTTTTATTCCGGCCAAGTTTACTTTTGGATTAAATCCAAGAAGAACATCCTTATACTTTGGAGGGGTTTCGCTTATGATAGCTTTGCTAATAGGCGGATTTTCCTTTGGCATGAAGGGAATGAAAATAAAAGGGGAGGTCTTGGGGACAAGCCAGAAAGGATATTCCGATCTCAATTCAGCCATTGAAAACATCAAAGCTCAAAATTTTGAATCTTCCAGTCTAGCGTTTGAAAATTCTTACAATAAATTTTCTGAAGCTTCAAAAAATCTGGATGAAATGGGAAAAGTTTTTATTGAAATTTCAAGATTTTTTCCTCTTTCTTCAAAGCTTTCATCGGGAAAGAACCTGGTTGAAGCCGGAAAACACATTTCCGTCGCTGGACAATCTTTAAATAAGATAGCTAAAACCGTAAACTCACTTGAAAATCCACTTAATGAAAGTAGCAAAGATGTATCATTTCTGGAAATTTTCCAATCAACCGAAAAAGAAATGAGAATTTTGGGCGAGGAATTGAATGAGATAGAAAAAAATATCGAGAAGGTTAACGTTACCGACCTTCCAGCTGACAAACAAAGTCAGTTCATTGCTCTCAAAGAAAAACTTCCCTTGGTTGTCCAGACGATAGATGAGTTCTTGAACAATAGTGAGATTTTTGTCGATCTTTTGGGTGGCAACGGGCCAAGAAAATATCTGTTCCTTTTCCAGAATAATCAGGAAATGAGAGCCACGGGAGGATTTATCGGAAGCTATGGGCTTTTGGACATTTCCAATGGAAGAATCAGAAATTTCTTTATTGACGGAATATTCAACCCCGATGGACAACTTCAGGAAAAAATAATTCCTCCCAGGCCAATCCAGAAAATTAGTGCCGCCTGGAGTCTTCATGATAGCAACTGGTTTCCTGATTTTACGACTTCCGCGAAAGAAGCCATCATTTTTTATGAAAAAACTGGCGGACCGACAGCGGATGGAGTGATTGCCCTTACTCCTACTGTAATGCAGAAACTTCTGGAAATAACTGGTCCGATTGAAATGAAAGATTATGATATTACGATAGACAGCGAAAACTTTATTGAAAAAACCCAATATCAAGTCGAGGTAAATTATGACAAGGAAGAAAACAGGCCGAAGAAAATTCTTTCTGACCTTGCTCCAATAATTCTCGACAAGATTTTCAATACTCGGGATATCAAGAGTATAGCTAAAACCTTTCAGATCCTTTCTTCAGGACTTCGGGAAAAACATATCCTTTTGTATTCTGAAAATCAAAGTCTCCAAGATATAATTTCCAAGGAACGCTGGTCGGGAGAAATTATTGATTCCCAGAAAGATTATCTTAGCGTCATAAATACCAACATTAACGGATACAAGACTGATGGAGTAGTGGATGAAACGATATCTCATAGCGCAGAAATACAAACTGACGGTTCAATTATTGACACGGTAATCATTACCCGCCATCATAATGGAGGCGATTTTGATTATGAATGGTGGAATAAGGTTAACTCCAATTATATGCGAGTCTATGTCCCGCTTGGATCAAAACTCATTGAAGCCGAGGGCCAAACCAGAGAAATCAATGACGAACAGTTGGATTATGATGCCCTGGGATTCAAAAAGAACCCCTTGATTGAAAAAGAAGAAAAAAGTATGATTATTGATGAAGAGTCAGGAACAAGAATATATGAGGAGTCAGGAAAAACTGTTTTCGCCAACTGGTCCTATGTCAGTCCCAAAGAAACAACCACTATTAAATATAAATATTTGCTTCCATTTAAAATAAGTATTGTTTCAGAAGAAAAACCCGCCAATTCTTATTCGCTTTTCGCTCAAAAACAATCAGGAAGCGCCGGAAGCAAATTTTTGTTTGATATAACTTTTCCCAAAAACTACAACATTATCTGGAATTATCCGAATGACTTAAACAAGGAAAAAAATAAAACGGAATTGGAAACCAATCTCAAAACTGACGTATTTGTCGGATTAGTTTTCACCAAAGAAGGAATTATCAATGATTAAAAAATTCGTAAACAACAAGATTTTCAATGGGAAGCCAACGGAATCAATTACCGCGGCGGCTTTTATTATTGCTGTTTCCAGTTTTGCCAGCCGTTTTCTTGGATTATTCCGGGACAGGATTCTGGCATCTGAGTTCGGAGCAGGAGACATATTGGATTCATATTACGCCGCTTTCCGTATTCCTGATTTGCTTTATAACCTGTTGATTCTGGGAGCGCTGAGCGCCGCTTTCATTCCGGTTTTCACCGGCTTAATTTCAAAAAATAAGGAAGAAGAGGGATGGGAACTCACCTCTGGAATTCTTAATATTAACATCTTGGCTTTAATGATACTGGGAGTTATTTTTTCTTTTTTTGCTCCATTTTTTACAAATCTCATCACCCCGGGATTCTCCGGAGAAAAATCAGAACTTACCGTAGCTCTTACCCGAATCATGTTCTTAAGTCCAATATTTCTTGGAATTAGCGCGATTTTCGGAGGAGTTCTGGTATCTTTTAAAAAATTCATCATCTACTCAATCGCTCCAATAATGTATAATCTCGGAATCATAATCGGAGCTTTATTTTTTGTTAAATTTATGGGTCCGGTTGGTCTTGCCTGGGGAGTAGTTTTGGGAGCTTTTATGCATATGCTGATCCAATATCCGGCAGTAAAATTTTCCGGATTTAATTTTAAGATAGTTTTTACCAAAGCTTTTAAAAATGAAAATGTCAGAAAGGTAATACGACTCATGATTCCCCGAACAATGGGAATTGCCGTTAATCAAATCAACCTCTTGGTTATCACAATTTTTGCTTCTACCCTGGCTTCCGGAAGCCTGGCTATTTTCAATTTTGCCAATAATATTCAAAGTTTTCCTCTGGGACTTTTTGGGGTATCTTTTGCGATAGCTGTTTTCCCGACACTTTCTTCCTGCGCCGCCAGGAATATGAACAAGGAATTTATAAATAATTTTTCCAAGGCCATGAGAAGAATTTTATTTTTCATTATACCACTGAGTATTTTTATCCTGCTTCTTCGCGCCCAGCTGGTTCGTGTCATCCTCGGATCTGGAGAATTCAACTGGGAAGATACTGTTCTAACTTTTGAAACTCTCGGATTTCTAACCTTGAGCCTTTTTGCCCAATGCCTTATTCCGCTTCTGGCTAGATCTTTCTACGCTATCCACAATACCAAAACTCCTTTCTATGTCGCTTTGGCTAGTGAGGCAATAAACATCCTCCTGGTTGTATTTCTTATCGATAAATACCAGGTTGTCGGTTTGGCCATTGCTTTTTCTGTTTCCAGTATAATCAATATGTCGCTGCTTTTCGCAATCCTTAAGAAAAAAATGGGAGACTTGGATGAAAAGCATATCGTCAATTCTTCTGCAAAAATCCTCTTGGCGGCTACTATTGCTGGACTCATCACTCAAATTTTGAAATACACCATAGACCGAGTTGCCAACATTGATACTTTTTTCGGAATATTTACCCAGCTCTTTATTTCCGGAGGACTGGGAATCGTCACTTTTCTCTTTATGAGCTATGTTTTGAAAGTTGAAGAATTTTTCCACTTCAAAGACTCAATTTCCAGAAAGCTTTTCGGAGTTAAAGAACCGATCAATGAAATCACCGACGGCGCTGAAGGAATGTAAAAAATTTCTTTGTATGATTCCTTTCTTTTTGATATAATAAAATCACGTTAAAAAAATAAAAAACAAAAAATGAATCAGCAAGTCAAAACAGGTTTAGGGATAGCAATTATAGTTATCCTTGCTGCGACAGCCGCTTTTTTCACATGGAAAGCACAAAAAAATAATCAGGAAGCAACAAATACTCAAGCTCGGCCACAGACAACAACTCTCGAACAGATGGGAAATAGCCAAGCTAATACAAATTTAATTACCAATGACTCTTATGGTACTAGCGATTGGATTGAATTTATAAATGAAAAGCATGGGTACAGTTTTAAATATCCAAAAAAGGGATGGTACATATATGAACACATAGATGATGAAAGTGGAGCAGATATTATAGATATATTGGCTAATAACTCCAGAGATGGTGGCACACATATTAATGTTTCAACTGCAGATTTACAAACAGAAATAAACAACTTTCTGGATTCTTATAAAAATTCGAATGGTAATTTTGTGTATGAAAGAGACGACTATTATGAAAGCTACGACTATATTGAAACTTGCAAGAAATCGGATATTAAATTTCTCAACATTGATGCCATTCAAATAGATTGTGCAACTAAAACGAAACAGGGAAGACCAACATATTCTGATGAAAAGATAATATTTTTCAGTAAAGACATGCATACATACGAATTAGCTGGAATAACTAAAGACTATGAAAAATATAGCGGGATTGATGAAGGAATTTTTGATGCTATTCTTTCCAGCTTTAAATTCAACCAAGCAAAAAACCTGAAAACCTATGAAAATAAAACTTATAAATTTAGTATCCAATATCCATTCGACTATTTCTACAAAGAAGAACAAATTGAAGAAGGGCCGGGCGGAGTTATTTATAATATCACTTTCGGAAAAAACCCTGAGGATTGGGAAAATTCAATATCCATCAATGTGGCAAATATTTTATCTGACAAACTAATGCCGCCAAATGGCATGGATCCTAGATACGGTGGCAACATAATCATTGGTGGAGAAGAAGGAATAAATTATAATAATGATACGTTTGTTGTTTCTGATAACAAACATCGATTTGAAATTATCTCTTTCCAAAAATCATTGGAAGGTGCATTGAAGAATATGGTGGCTTCATTTAAGTTTATCAAATAATCAGAATTGTTTTATATTTAGCTTCCGATAAAAAACCCGCTTCAAAGCGGGTTTTTAGATGCCTTTTCGTCACTCTTGACTTTTTTCCGAAAAGGTGATATAATTAGAAATTACAGTTCAAAAAATTTGAGGAGGAAATCATGAAGAGTTTTGTGTTTTTTTTGGTTGTAATGGCTCTTTTTCTTGCTGCTAGTACTTCTATGGCAGCAGATTGCCCGAAAACTTTGGGCAATGAGATTTGCAAAAACTCGGTGGAAATCACCGAAGAAGAAGCAAAAAACATCCGGGCGCCAGGAAAGGCACCGGAAAAAAAACAGGACATCAAGGAGTTCGTAGCAAAAAGGCTTCTCATGTCTCCATCCCGCTAAAAAAGGAGAAGAAATTTCCTCGCGACCCATTCCAAATAATCAGGAATGGGTTTTTCTTTATTTAACAACATAAAAAATCTTCCGTGTTTGAATATTTAATGTAAAAAATTTTGCGCAACCTATTTCTTTTTGGTACAATAAAATCACATAAAAAATTAAAAAACAAAAAAATGAATCAACAAGTCAAAACATGGCTAGGAATTACGATTGTAATATTAATAGCCCTGACAGTCGGATTTTTTACCTGGAAAGTGATCTCTTAGTTTAGCAAATAAAAAAATGCTTTAGAAACTCGCTGCAAAGCGGGTTTTTGATATTTCTGTGAAATGTCTTAATTTTTTTGCCCAAGAGACAACTCCACGCATTTCACAAAAAGAATTAGTGGTTTTTTCTTGATTCAATAGGTTTTTTAATATAATATGAAGTGTATGAACAATGTTCGAAACTTTTGTATAATCGCCCATATTGACCATGGAAAATCGACTTTAGCTGATCGGCTTTTGGAATTTACCCATACGGTAGAAAAAAGGAAGATGAAAGACCAGATTTTGGATCAGATGGACCTTGAGAGGGAAAGGGGAATTACCATCAAGCTTCAACCGGTAAGAATAAATTACAAGGAGTATATTTTAAATCTGATCGACACTCCGGGCCATGTTGATTTCAACTATGAAGTTTCACGTTCGCTTGCCGCTGTTGAAGGAGCGGTGCTTTTGGTTGACGCAACAAAAGGAGTCCAGGCTCAGACACTTTCCAATTTATATCTGGCTATCGAACAGGGACTGGAAATAATTCCCGTAGTAAATAAGATCGACCTCCCTAATGCTGATGTTCCGAAAACAAAAAAAGAAATAATTCATATCCTGGGATGCAAGGAAGATGAAATCCTCCTGGCTTCCGGAAAAACAGGAGAAGGAGTGGAAAAAATTCTTGAAGCCATCATTGGAAAAGTTCCGACACCGGAAGGTAAAATTGAAAAGCCGCTCAAGGCTCTCATTTTCGATTCGAAATATGATTCATACAAAGGAGTTCTGGCATATGTAAGAATTATCGATGGAGAAGTCAAAAGAGACGATGAGATATTTATGACAGCCAATAAAAATGAGAGTACGGTTATTGAAGTGGGTCATTTCAAGCCGCAGCTTAGCACCTTTGGATCTTTGAAAGCTGGCGACATCGGATATATTGCCACTGGATTTAAAAGCGTTTCCCATTGCAGGGTTGGAGACACCATCACTCTTCTTAAGACAAAAAAAGAAGTAACTAGCCTTCCGGGATACAAAGAAGTGAAGCCGATGGTCTATGCCAGCTTTTATCCTATTGAGGGTGATGATTATAATTTCATGCGCGATGCTTTGGATAAACTGAAACTCAATGACGCTGCTTTTGTTTTTGAACCGGAAAGCAATCGGGCTTTGGGAAGGGGATTCCGTTGCGGCTTCTTGGGACTCCTTCATCTTGAAATTATCCACGAAAGACTCAAGCGGGAATTTGATATTTTTCCGACCATAACTACGCCAAGCGTCGTATATGAAATAAAAATAGCAAATAAAAACGAGATAATAAAAGTCTATTCTCCTACCGATATGCCGGATCCTTCAGTGATTGAAGAAATATCCGAGCCTTTTGTCAAGTTGGATGTGATTACTCCTTCTCAGTATTTGGGACAAGTTATGGAACTTATGGGCGGAATTAGATCTGTTTACAAAAACACTGAATATCTTGACGAGGAGAGAGTGTTGCTTTCTTTTGAAGCGCCGCTCACCGATGTAATAATCAACTTCCATGATAATCTGAAAAGTGCTTCTTCGGGATTTGCCTCAATGAGTTATGAACTTATTGGCTATCGTCCATATGATTTAATCAGGCTTGATATTATGG
>JAKLHP010000027.1 GCA_022710085.1 Patescibacteria group bacterium
AATGCGGGCTTTGAAGTGAAGTCGGCCGTCCTCTCCCGTTCAAGGGGATTTGTTCTGAATATGCTGGAGGCGGAAAACATCCAATTGATAATAAAAAATGCGATTACGGATAAAAAAAGAGGATTAGGGGAAAGAAAGATAAATATCGATGAGGAAAATATCAAACTCATTTCCGATTTAAGCGGCGGCGATGCGAGAGTCGCACTGAACGTCCTGGAGCTTTCAGTAAGTCTTTCGAAAAAAGACAAAAAAGGAGTGATCAAAATTGACAGAGAGGTCATCAAGGAATCTTTCCAAAAGACGAACCTTCTTTATGATCAAGCAGGAGAAGAACATTATAATATTATTTCCGCTCTCCATAAAAGCATGCGGGGAGGGGATGCGGATGCGGCGCTCTATTGGCTGGGACGGATGCTTGAGGCCGGAGAAGATCCTTTGTATGTTGCGAGAAGGCTAGTCAGGTTTGCATCCGAAGATATCGGGATTGCCAATTCTTTTGCTCTTCCTCAGGCAGTTGCGGCTTATGATGCCTGCCATTTTATCGGAATGCCGGAGTGCAGTATTAATTTGGCCCAGGCAGTGGTGTACATGGCGAAGTCGAAAAAGAGCAACAGGCTTTATGAAGCGTATCTTGAAGTTCAGAAAGATGTGAAAAATCATCCTAACGAACCGGTGCCCTTGCATCTTCGCAATGCCCCCACAGATCTTATGAAAAATTTGGGATACGGCAAGGGTTATAAATATACCCCCAAGTTTGAAAATCCTGAAGATGCAGAACAGGAATATATGCCGAAGAAATTAAAAGGAAGAAAATATCTTGACGAGATTTAATAAAAGGACCTTCCCGCGGTTGCGGAAAGGTCCGTAAAAATGTATGCCTCTTGCTTCAATATTCAGTTGTGGTGCACATCCCTGCGCTTTCCGAGCGCTTAATTAATCCGCATCTCTTGCCTTGTGCATAGGCCCTCCTTTGGGTGTTAGGGGCGTTTTGGAAACTTATCATTTCGCGGGACTTGAAGCAATGTTCAGAATATAGTTTAAATAATTTAAAATGTCAATAGACATGCCTACGAAAAATAGCTTTACTCAAAAAGTTTATCGGATAGTCAAAAAAATTCCCAAAGGGGAAGTTCTGACATATAAAGAAGTAGCGACGCGCGCCGGAAAACCGAAGGCTTGTCGCGCCGTCGGAAATATTCTGAATAAGAATTATGATCCCAGAATTCCTTGCCATCGGGTAATTCGAAGTGACGGAAAAGCCGGTGGATATAATCGGGGAACTTTAAATAAGAGAAAAATTTTGGAAAAAGAAGGAGTAGAGATATAAAAAAAGAGCGGGAAGTCTATGCAATGTTTCGCACAGGCTTCCGCTCGTTCGACTCACAGTTTAGTTACTCTTTTTCCGGGGGTGTGTAGTTTATTTCTGCAACGGAAGAGTACTTTTCCATTAATCGAAAGGACTCATTTTTTTCTTCTGGAGGTATATATTTCCTTATTTCTGCAACGGAAGAGTACTTTTCCATTAATCGAAAGGACTCATTTTCTGCTTCCGTTGCGGTTTGTGCTTTTGCCAGAGTCGGAACGAAAAGCATTCCGACAACCGTTAAAAAAACCATTCTGACCAGTATATTTTTTTTCATAAGAAGAACTACCTCCTTTTTTATTTTGAGCCTAGCTGCAGCTCAACTTGCAATCATAGTAATAAATATAGAACCTGTCAAGAGCTGTGGGATTGCAATAAGCTTGGGAGATACGATGAAAAATAAACTAAAAATTTTGAAAAAAGAAGGAGTGGAGATATAAAAAAAGAGCGAGAAGCCTTGCAATGTTTTGCATAGGCTTCTCGCTCTTCTGATCTCGGTCACTTGTCAATATCAATCTTTATGGAATCAACCTTGAAGTGTTTCGCAATCGCCAGCAATATTTCCCCAGTCAAACAGGTGAAACTGTTGCCAGCATTAAATATGACCAGTATTCTACTTCCCGATGCATCAGCCGCCTTAATACCCGGGATAGCCTCGATTTCACGAATCAATTTTTCTCGTTCGCTTATCCTTTTGCCATATCCCATTCCCATCCCACCCATTCCTGGTGTGTTGTCTATTCTTGGCATGCCTATTGATATGCCCCAGCTAGCTTCCTGATCTTTTATTGGGCGGTCCAGTTCCAAGGACATTGAATGGGGAAGGATGGCTATAATTTTAACAGTAACTACTTTGTTATCTGTATCAGCAGTATTGATGCTTCCTAAAACTTCTGCTTTAACTGGCAATGGTGCAAAAAAAACGCCAACAGCAAGAATGATCATGGTGATCAATGTAGCTAATTTTTTCATAAGAACTACCTCCTTTTATTTTTGAGCCTAGCTGCAGCTCAACTTGCAATCATAGTAATAAATATAGAACCTGTCAAGAGCTGTGGGATTGCAATAAGCTTGGGAGATACGATGAAAAATAAACTAAAAATTTTGAAAAAAGAAGGAGTGGAGATATGAAAAAGGCGATAGGTCAAATGCCGACCCTCGCCTTGCTTTTGTGGCTAAATGCCCAGGATATCCCACCTGATTCTCGAGTTGTTGCTGATAATTTCTTTTGAATCAGGTGTATATTCTAGCTTCAGATTTCTTCCTTTCCCGTATCTTTTTTTGATTGCCTCAATTGCAAGAGGCATAATTTTTTTCCACTCAAAGGCGGCTCCTTTTTCTATCCATATTGCAAATCTAGTAATCTTGATCGAGGACACCCCCTTTATTTCAAGTAAATCTTTTGCAATAGGAAGCATATCAGGAGTGCCTCTGCCGCGGGAATACCCAAAAGCAGTATATCCTTCCCTGGTTTTATTTTCGCCTATCAGGTCATCATTTACGTGATAAGTTGACCAGTAGCTTGAGTTGCATTCCACGATTATCCTGAACTCTTCATCATCGTCAGCATTTACAACAGCCGGAGATAGTAATAAGGCTATCGCCAATGCTGCCGATATCAATTTCAATCCTGTTTTCATAAAGAACTTCCTCCCTCGTTATTTTTTTTAATCTTGATTTCAGCTCAACCAAGGACTATAGCATTAAATAAGAAAAATGTCAAGAGTTAGCGGATCATGGAAAACCATGAGGCATAGTGGCGGATAAGTTAAAATTTTAAAAAATAGCGCTTGAATTTGAAAGTGTGATATAATAAAAAAATAATTCTAAATTTAAAATTTAAAAAACTATGCAGGAATTTATTTCTCAGTATCCATGGGTGATTTATTTGTTGATGGCTTGGACGCTTCCGTGGAAGGGAATCGCGCTCTGGAAAGCATCAAGAAGAGGACGGAAAATATGGTTCATAATTATTTTTCTTCTGAACACATTGGCGATACTGGATATTATTTATATCGCATTTTTCAGTAAGGAGAAAGAAGAAGATAGTGAAGAAGTAAAAAAGGGACCAAAAATACTCAGCAATGGCAAAAGAATAATCTAATTTTTTAATCCGAGTGCCTAAATTGTGAATAACTTTTTTTAAAATGGCTTTTTAAAGCCATTTTTTGTTTTGAAAATAAGTGTTGACACGTGCTTCTCAGTGGTTTAAAATAGTAACATAGTGTAATAAAGTGGCACAAAGTGGATGATGCTTATCGGAGAATATTCACATGTCGTGGATCCAAAAAAAAGATTGGCTTTGCCCTCTAAATTCAGAAAAGAATTGGGACGCAAAGTAGTTGTTACCAGGGGGCTGGACCGATGCCTCTTTATTTATCCTTTGAAAACTTGGAATGAGATTGCGGAAAAACTCGGAACTCTTCCGGTAGGAGAATCAGGAACAAGAAGTTTTATCCGCGTGATGCTTGCCGGAGCTACTGATGTGGATGTAGACGGCCAGGGAAGAATCCTGCTTCCTGAATATCTCAAAGAATATGCCGGAATCAGCAAGAATGTCACCATCGCCGGACTTTTTAACCGGATGGAGATCTGGGATGAAAATAAATGGAAAGAATACAAAAATAAAGCTGAAAAAAATACAGATGAAATTGCCGAACAATTGGGGAAACTAGGAATTTACTAAAATGTCTATTCATAAATCAGTACTGCTTAAGGAGGCGATAGAAAGTTTGAATATCAAAAACGGAGATGTGGTAATTGATGCCACCTTGGGAGGAGGAGGGCATAGCATTGAAATATTAGAAAGAATAATGCCTGGCGGAGTTTTGGTTGCCATTGACCAGGATGAAGAAACGATAGAAAAGTTCAGAAACCGAAGTTTGAAATTCAAGGCCGAAGGAAAAATATTTTTGATCAATGATAATTTTGCGAATTTAGATAATATTCTGGCAGATTTGAAAATAAGTAAAGTTGACGCGATCTTGGCCGATTTCGGAATCTCGTCCGATCAACTGGAGAAAACTGATAGGGGATTCAGTTTTCAAAAGGATGCTCCGTTGGACATGAGAATGAATCAAAAAGAAGGAATAACTGCTGAAGCCGTGGCGGATTCCTATTCAGAGGAAGAACTTGCAAAAATCTTCCATGAGTATGGAGATGAAAGATATGGAAAAAGAATTGCAAGGGAAATCGTAGAGCAGAGAAAAAATAGTCCGATAAAAACCACCAAAGATCTGGTCCTTTTGATTGAAAAATCAGTTCCGGAAAAATACAAGCACCAAAGAATCCATTTTGCGACAAAGGTATTTCAGGCTCTCCGGATGGAAGTCAACAAGGAATTGGAAAATATCAGGAAATTTATTCCCGAAGCAATAAAAATTTTGGATAAGAAAGGCAGGCTTTCGGTAATCACATTCCACTCGGGAGAAGATAGGATTGCAAAGGAAATTTTCAGGGAAAATGCAAGGGGATGCATTTGTCCGGCAAACTTTCCAATTTGCAGATGTGGAAAGAAGCCGATTGTGAAGCTGGTTAGTTCCAAGCCCATTATTCCCGGTCTCAAGGAGATTGGGGAAAATCCGCGCTCTCGAAGCGCGAAACTGAGGACAATAGAGAAAATTTAATTCCAGGGGGATCTGGAAAAATGATAGTGAATAGAAATGCTGCCGTGATGTATTCCTGGCAGCAGAATACAAAAAGAAAAATAAACACGAAAAAGAAAAACATCAAGGGATTTATCAATTCCGGAGTTTTGATTTTTACCTTGCTCTTGATTTCGGGAGGGATTTATCTTTATTCAATCAACAACAGTGCGGTGAAAGGCTATCAAGTAAGGCAGGTGGAAAAGGAAATTCAGGAGCTGAAAAAAGAAAATGACAACTTGAAAATAAAAGAAGCTGAACTTAAATCATTGTATCGGATCGAGGAATCCAGCAAGAACCTTAATATGGAAGATCTTAAGAATGTCAGTTATATCGAGCAGACCGGTCCCGTTGCGATGAAATAAGAGTCATTAAATTACAAAAAATAAATTCCAAATTACAAATAAATTACAAAGCAGCGAGTTCCAAATTTATATCTTAGTATTATTTTTTGTATCTTTGGGATTTGTGGTTTAAAATTTATTTGTTTTTTTATTTGTTGACGTAATTTATGGTCCGCAATAATCTTTCAAAAAATAAGTCGACCTCGGGGATTAACATAAAAAACTGGAGAATTTATACTCTTGTATTTTTTGTTCTTTTTGTCGGACTGGTAATAATAATTCGGCTTTATTCTCTCCAGGTCGTTGCTTCCCGGTCATATCGTTTTTTTGCCGAAAATCAGCATAAGATTTCCCAGGTCTTGAAACCGAAAAGGGGAGAAATATTTCTCAAGGAAGGAAGGGAAAATTACCCCCTAGCAGTCAACAGGGATTTGCAAATGGCCTATCTGGCTCCCAAAGAAGTTGACAATAAGGACGAAGTGATTGAAAAAATTTCCGAAGCTCTCGGGCTGGAAAAAGATTTTGTCAGGGAAAAACTTTCCGATTCGGAAGATATGTTCGAGGTTTTGAAACATAAGCTCAATGACGAAGAAGTTTCCAAAATTAAAGAGCTGAAACTTTCCGGAGTCCATCTTACTGCGGAATCATTTCGTTTTTATCCCGGAGGAGAATTGGCTTCCCAGCTTGTCGGTTTTGTCGGTTCGGATGGCGAAAAAGAAATCGGACGCTACGGACTTGAAGCTTATTTTGAAAAAAGTTTAGAAGGCAGAGAAGGAAAGCTTGATCAGGAGAGAGATACCGGAGGAAGATGGATTTCCATAGCAGACCGCCAGATAGATCCGGCGGAAGATGGAGTTTCTCTGGTTCTGACAATCGATCATACGGTCCAATATGAAATTGAGAAAATCTTAAAAGAAACAGTTGAAAAGCATAGTGCAGACAATGGAGCAGTCATTGTAATGGAACCGAAAACCGGAAAAATTTTGGCAATGGCAAATTTTCCCAATTTTAATCCCAATGATTACGGAAAAGTTGAAGATATGTCTTTTTTTATGAATTCGGCCGTCGGCTTGCCTTATGAATGCGGTTCAGTTTTCAAAACAATTTCCTTGGCGATCGGAATTGATGATGGAAAGATACAGCCGGATACGACTTATGTTGATACCGGACTTGTCAAAGAAGCCGGTTATGGAATAAAAAATTCCGATGAAAAGTCATACGGCACCCAAACGATGACGGAAGTTCTGGAAAAGTCTCTTAATACGGGAGTGATTTATGTTGAAAGACTGGTGGGAAACAAAAAATTTGCAGAATATATAAAGAGGTTCGGGTTTGGGGAAAAAACCGGCATAGAGCTTCCTTCCGAGGCTGCGGGAAACATAAAAAATCTCGAAGCCGTCAAAAGGAATATTCAGTTCTTTACCGCTTCATTCGGCCAGGGCATAACGGTTACGCCGATGCAGCTTATTAATGCTTATGCGGCAATCGCTAACAAGGGGATGTTAATGAAGCCGCAGATAGTTGAAAAAAAGATTTATCCAGATGGAAGGGTGGAAGTGGTCGAGCCTCAAGAAATCAGAAAGGTAATTTCGGAAGAATCGGCCAAAAAAGTTTCCGAAATGCTCCGTAGCGTGGTGGTCAAGGGGCATGGAAAGAGGGCAGACGTTCCCGGATACCTTGTTGGAGGAAAAACTGGAACGGCTCAAGTCGCCAAGTCTGGCTCAAAAGGATATGAAGAAAATATCAGTATCGGATCTTTTGCCGGATATGCGCCTACTGATGATCCTCAGTTCGTTGCACTGATTAAGATTTACCATCCTAAGGATGTCGAGTGGGCGGAATCCAGCGCAGCTCCGGCCTTTGGGAAAATTATGAAATTTTTGTTAGAGTATTATAAGATAGAACCAACTGAACCGTATGACATCGATAAATTAAACATCACTACTCCTGTTGCTGCTTCTGCTCCAGTTGTAAATTCTGATGAAAAAAGTAGAAATAGTAATAATTAGGCGAATAAAGGTTAAAAATTAAAGCTTAAAAAATTGTGAAGCCCAAGAGAATTATATATCTGGAAAAAATACTTCGTTTTATGGCCAAAGTAATTTTGGCCAAATATAAGCCGACCATAATCGGAATAACTGGTTCTGTGGGAAAAACTTCTTCCAAGGAGGCGGTTTTTTCGGTTTTGTCATCCAAGTTTAAAACGCGAAAGAATGAAAAGAATTACAACAATGAAATAGGCCTTCCTCTTACCATAATTGGATCCGAAAGTGGGAATGGATCAATTTTAAAGTGGATGAAGATATTTCTAAAATGGACAAGCCAGGTCATTTTTCCTTTCAAATATCCAAAAATTTTGGTGTTGGAGATGGGAATCGACAGGCCAGGAGACATGGATTATCTTATGAGTTTCATCAAACCTAAAGTCGGGATTATTACCAATGTTTCTGGAAGCCATCTGGAATTTTTCAAAAACGTTGAACATATTGCCAGAGAAAAAGGAAAACTCATCAAAAATCTTCCGGAGGACGGAATGGCAATCCTGAATGCCGATATTGATAATGTTTTTTCTCTTAAGGATAAAATAAAAACCCCGTCTTTGCTTTTTGGAATCGGAGAAAAGTCGGAGGTGAGGGCGTCAAATATCAGTTTCAATTTTAACAATTTTGAACCGCAGGGAATCAGCTTTAAGCTTAATTATGAAGGAAAGTTCATTCCCATACGACTTCCTTTTATTTTGGCTCCGCATCTGATTTATGCTACGCTTTCGGCGATAGCAATAGGGATATTTTTCAAAATAAATCTGGTCGATATCGCCAGTGCTCTGGAAAAATTCAGACCACCGATCGGAAGAATGAATCTTCTCAAAGGAGCGAGCGGAAGTTTTATTGTTGACGATTCTTATAATTCATCCCCAACTTCAGCATTGGCGGCTCTTGAAGTTTTGAAGAATCTCAAAGCCCTGAGAAAAATTGTCGCTTTGGGCGATATGTTGGAATTGGGTGAAGATTCTGATTTGGGACACAAGGAAGTTTTAAAGCGCGCTTTTTCAAACGGAGCGACGATGTTTTTCCTTGTCGGAGACAGGATGAAAAAAGCAGCAGAGGAGTTGGACTTAGGAGGAAAGATTTCAGCAAAATTATTTCTTTTTGATGATCCGGAACTTCTCGGAGAAGAGCTTCGAAAGATCCTAAGAGAAGGCGATCTTGTTTTGGCCAAAGGATCGCAGGGGATGAGGATGGAGAAAACGGTTATAAGAATAATGGAAAATCCGGAAGAAGCAGAAAAATTAATCTGCCGTCAATCTAAGGATTGGCTAAAAAAGACTTATATAAAGCCGTAATTTTGCCAAAAGTTATCCACAGTTGGGCAGTTGACATTTGATTTGAAGGGTTTATATTTAACTCATGGAGGAAATAGGTTTTCTTTTATGAATATTCCTACAAAAAAACAAAAAAACAACATAATAATAAAAGGTCAAATTTTTGAGCAACTTATATTTTAGGTTGTTTTTTATTTAATATGGAAAAAGGATTAGCAAATAAAGAGAAACCAGATAGGGATGTGCAAGAAGCTTTGTGGGCTTTAGCAGAAAATAATATTGGTAATTATAGAAAATTAAGAAAAGAGGTTCGCAGTGCGGCCAATCCTACTTTGCAAGAATCAAATTCTGGGAAATCTAAAAGTGATAATAAAAAAGGATATGCTTATCCTCCGCCAGAATATACGAGATATAGAAATATCAGATAAGCCAATTTTTAGATAATTTTTTCAGTAGTTATTTTTTCAATAAAATATTCGCACATCCAAAGAGGAGGTGATTTGCATGTTGATGCTTGAGGAAGGATTAGCTTTGCAGACTATGAAGAAAGTTTTCGGTCCGGAATCAGGAGAAGAAATTTACCGTGAAATAAGGGAAGATCTCGGCTTATTGGAAGCAGAAGTATGCGTGGAGCTTTTCGTAGAACCGGTTGAGAATCAAATAGAACGACTCAGAGCAGCAAAGATGCGAATATTCGGGTTTTAAAAACCTTGTGGTGATCATTTTATGATCAATGTTTAACAAAACACCACAAGGTTTTTTTCTGTCTAAAGTAAAAATTTTCGTAGCCTCAAGGGGAATCGAACCCCTGTTACCAGGATGAGAACCTGGCGTCCTAGCCGCTAGACGATGAGGCCATAACAATAGTAATCTATCATTTCCGAAATAATTTATCAAGAAATGAAATAGTAATATGCGATTTTTTAAAAGGGCACGTGTTGTTTCACGCACCCTTCTTTTTGGTTCTCAGTCTAGGATGATTCTTGCCGCTTCGGATATGGATTCAAAAACAACATCCAAAGGGCCATTTGATTCACCAAGAAGCTCTCTCATTTCGCTATAGGCCTTGCCTTGACCTAAAAGAGAAAGAGAAACCTCCGCCCCGACTCTTTGAAAGTCGGACAAGTTCTTCCCCCGAGGAATTTCTTTGTAGAAT
>JAKLHP010000028.1 GCA_022710085.1 Patescibacteria group bacterium
TCAAGGATATTTCTACATATCCCTCAAATCTCTCCATTATTTTCTGAGAGATGTGTTTTACTTCTTGTTGTTTCCTTGCCAATTCCTTCATAAAATTTGAAAAGCAAAAATCTACCATAAAACCACCCTCCACGATTTAGTAAGAACCAATATGTATAATAAACTAATATGATATAAAAGTCAAGGGTAAAAATTTCGACCTTGCTTTTTTGCTTCTTGGTGGTAGAATTGATTAAGCCAGTAAATAAGCTAATAAAACTGTTTTTATGGATTTTCAAGAAAGTCTTTTTGGGTTTAAAAAAAGGGTTGATAAAGAATTAAGGCTATGCTTCGATAAAACAATAAAAGAAACAAAAAGTCAGGATGCGGTCATAGCCGATGCTCTTAAATATGTCAAAGAGCTTACCTTGTCAGGGGGGAAGAGAATCCGTCCTGCTCTTATGTATTATGGGTATGTCGGAGCTGGGGGAAAAGACAAGGAAAGAATGTTGAGAACGGCAATCAGCATCGAGCTTGTCCATATGTTTCTTCTTATTCACGATGATATTATTGATCGGGATTTTGAACGACACGGAAAAGAAACCCTGAACAGTAGATATTCAAAAATAGGAAAAAGATTCTTTCCCGGGAAAGATTCGGATCATTTTGGAAATTCAATGGCTCTTATTGTCGGAGATATGGTAGCGGCTTTGGGAAATCAAATTATTTTTGAATCAGGGTTTAATGAGAAACTTATTATGAAAGCCCTTTCTAATCTGCAGTCGATTATTTCTTATACGGTAATTGGTGAAGTAAAGGATTTTTATATCGAATATAAAGGCAAGGCGAGTGAGAAGGAAGTCATGGATATGTATGAATATAAAACTGCAAAATATACGATTGAAGGTCCGCTTCATCTCGGAGCTGTTCTGGGAGGAGCAGACAGCAAAATGCTAAAGGGAATTTCTGATTATTCCATTCCGCTAGGAATCGCTTTTCAAATTCAGGACGATATTCTTGGAGTTT
The DNA here is from genome assembly GCA_022710085.1 of Patescibacteria group bacterium. Lineage (GTDB taxonomy): Bacteria > Patescibacteriota > Minisyncoccia > Moranbacterales > JAKLHP01 > JAKLHP01. The sequence continues at coordinate 1,006 of JAKLHP010000028.1, forward strand.
TCGGAAATGAGAAAAAATTAGGAAAAAAAGTCGGTTCAGATATTAAAGAAGGAAAAATGACAATTTTGGTGACAAAAGCCAGGGAGAATGGAGACAAAAAACAAAGAAAAATGCTGGATGAAATTTTGGGGAAAAGAGATCTGGCCGGAAGCGATATCGAAAATTTCAGAAATATAATAAGAGAAACAGCCTCCTTGGATTATGCGAACAGAAAAGCCATGGAACTGATTAGCGATGGAAAGAACGCTTTGGCAAAGTTGAATTTCAAGAAAGAAACTAAAGAATTCTTGCTGGGAATGGCTGATTATATGGTTCAGAGAGAGGTATGAGAAATTGAAATTTATATTGTTTGTGATATAATTTTATTATAATTTTTTTGTTGAATTATTAACAAGTTAACATGTTAACGAGTTTTTAAATGGTGCAATTTTTTAACTCGCAAGCTTGCTGACTTTGCAGTATGTCTGATAATAAACTGCCAAATCATATCGCCATCATTCCCGATGGTAATCGCCGTTGGGCAAAAAAAAGAGATCTGAAGCCCTGGGTCGGCCATGAATTCGGAGCAAAAAACACCGAAAAATTAATTCGTAAATCTTTTAAGATAGGCGTAAAATGTCTTTCTTTTTGGGGTTCTTCTTTGGAAAATCTGAAGAAACGCCCTCTTCAGGAAAGAGTGGCTCTTCTTGGTATTTATGAAAGATATTTTAAAGATCTGATAGAAAACAAGGATATCCATGAGAAAAAAATAAAGATAAATTTTATTGGAAAATGGGAAGAGCAATTTCCAGAAAAGCTTAAAAAAATCATCAATGAGTGCATCCAAAGGACAAAAGATTACAAAGACTGCCTGCTTAATTTTTTTCTGGCTTACAATGGAGATGATGAAATGATGGAAGCAATCAATAATATATTGAGAAAATGCGAACCGGGACAGAAAGTGACTCCGCAGCTGGTTAAAGAAAATCTAATGACCAGGGACATTCCGGAAGTTGATTTTTTGGTCAGAACGGGTGGGGAACCTCACTTGAGCGCCGGATTTATGATGTGGGATATTGCTAATTCCCAGATGTATTTTTCCCACAAGCTCTTTCCGGATTTCAATGAAAATGAACTTGAGAAAGCCTTGGAAGATTATAAAAAAAGAGTAAGAAGAATGGGGGAATAACTATTAAATATTTTATTTTATGGTTCTTGAAATTACAGACAAAAATTTTAATGAAGAAGTGATTCAAAGCAAAAAACCGGTACTTGTTGATTTTTGGGCCACTTGGTGCGGTCCTTGTCAGATGATGGGACCGATTGTCGAAGAACTTTCAAAGGAAATAGGAGATAAGGTTAAGGTTGTGAAAATGGAAGTGGACAGTAATCCGGAAACGGCTGAAAAATATGAAATAATGTCGATTCCAGCCCTCAAGATTTTCAAGAACGGAAAAGTAGAGAAGGAATTTACCGGACTTCAAAACAAAGAAATTCTCAAAAATGAATTAGAGAATTTAATTTAGTTTTATTTTTATGGAGTTATCAATTGCAATAAATAATCATCGCAATCCCGATCTTTTGAAATTGTGTCTTGATTCAATAAAAAAGAATACCAAAGGGATAGAATACGAGCTCATCGTGGCTGATTCCGAAACCCAGGAAGAAACTGAAATGATGATGCGGGAAGATTATCCCGAAGCAAGATTTTTTTCTTTCAAAGAAAATGTCGGATTCCAGACGATGCTTAAGAAAGGAATTGAAGAAAGCAAGGGGGATTTCGTGCTTCTTCTTAATGGAGATATTATTATTACTCCGGATTCAATCGAAAAAATTTTAAGTTATATCAAAAATAATAAAGAAATAGGAATGGTCGGTCCCAAGCTTCTGAATTTTGACGGGACATTGCAATATTCCTGTTTTCATTTTTACCGTCCACTTACCATCATTTACCGCAGGACTTTCTTGAAAAAATTCTGGTTTGGAAAGAAGCATCTGGATTGGTTTTTGATGAAAGGCTACGATCATAAATCCCCCAAAGAAGTGGATTGGCTGATGGGCTCGGCAATGATCGTCTCGAAAATAGCAATTCAGAAAGTGGGTCCAATGGACAAAAAATTTTTTATGTATATGGAGGATGTTGATTGGTGCCGAAGATTTTGGGAAAATGGCTTCAAGGTAGTTTATTACCCGCTTGCAGTCATGAATCATTATCACGGAAAAGCGAGCGATAAAGGAGGATTCTTCTATTCGATATTTTTCAATAAACTTACTTGGATTCATATTTTCAGTGCTATAAAATATTTTAAAAAGTATTGGGGAAAACCGATTCCCGAGCATAATTAAAACTGATGGAAAATCTTGAAATAAAAGAGAATAATATTGAAAAGAAAAATAGAACACTGATGAACAAGGTTCTGGTTTTTGGTTTTATTGTTCTGATGCTCATTGCCAGTTTCTGGCTCGGTGTTCAGAGAGGAAAAAAAGATGTTCTGGAAAATTCCCCGAAAGATCTGCCTCTTGGGCAAACTACCGTTCTCAATAAAAATGGCGAGATGAACAATCTTGATTTTTCTCTTTTCTGGAGAGTCTGGGATATCCTCAAAAGCAAGTATGTCGATTCCGACAAGCTTGATGCTCAGAAGATATTTTACGGATCGATAAAAGGCATGCTCCAGGCTACAGGCGATCCGTATACCAGTTTTTTTGATCCCGAAGAGAATAAAAAATTCAACGAAGATATTACCGGAAGTTTTGAGGGAATCGGAGCTGAAATCGGCATAAGGGGTGGAGTCCTTACCATTATTGCGCCTCTTGAAGGAACTCCGGCTGAAAAAGCAGGGCTTCGTCCCGGTGACAAGATAATAAAAATCGGGGAAAAAAATACGACAGAAATAACTATCGATGAAGCAGTTGATATGCTTCATGGGAAAAAAGGAACTGAAATAAAAATAGAAATATATCGCGAAGGAGAAAAAGACACCAAGGAGATATCCATCATCAGAGACGTTATCAATGTTAAAAGTGTCAATTTTGAGGATAAAGGAAATGATGTTGCCTATATCAAAATTTCACGTTTTGGAGAAAGTACTTTTAGTGAATTCGGCCAAGCGTTAAAAAATATCAAAGAAAAAAAGTCAAAGATCCTAATTTTGGATCTTCGCAATAATCCGGGAGGATATCTTGAGACCTCGGTGGAAATTGGAAGCAAGATGCTTCCCAAGGGAAGTGTGGTTGTTATTGAGGAAGATAAGGGAGGAAAGAGGGAAGAGCTCAAAGCGATAGGAGGAGATGAACTCAGCCAGATTAAAACGATAGTTCTCATAAACGAAGGAAGTGCCAGTGCTTCGGAAATTTTGGCCGGATCTCTTCGGGAAAACAGGGAAAATGTTACCTTGGTTGGAAAAAAATCGTATGGAAAAGGTTCAGTTCAGGAATTGGTCAGTCTTTCTCAGGGAACAGCAATGAAAGTTACGGTCGCCAAATGGTTGACGCCCAAAGGAAATCAAATAAATGAAAAAGGCATCAGTCCAGATGTGGAAGTGGAGCTTACTAATGATGATTACGACAACAACCGCGATCCTCAGCTTGACAAGGCATTGGAAATTGCAAATCAATAAGATATCTTGTGATGTTTTTGCTAGCCGGCTTCCAGGAGATGGTTTTTTGACTTTATGTTAATTTTTTGCTTAGATTTAACTGGCACAGACCATATGGATGATAGATCAAAAATCTGAATTTCAACAGGAGGTTTGATATGTGGAAGATAATATTGGCTTTGCTGTTGGTTTTAATCTGTCTGGAGTTATTCAACAGATTCAGGCTGATGAGAATTGCGGAAAAACTTGAATTTGAGATTGAGGACAAGCTGGAGGAGTTGGCAAAATCGGAACACAGTAAAAGGTTGATGAAGCTTTACTTCAGGAATTTTGACAAGATAAATGATAGATTCGATGAAGCTGAAGACAGCTTTTTCTCTCGCAGTAAAAAAATAAAGGAGGTAATCGCGGATTATAGGATTTTGTTGAATTACATCAATGAAACCAGTGCTTCTGTTTCTTCTGAAAAAGTGGGAACAAAGGGAGCGATGATAAATATATCCGCATAAAAAAAAGAGACCGGGGTTGGGTTTGGATCCAACCCCTTTAAATTTGCAAAAATGGCAGGATGAGATTAAAATTTAAAATATCGCAGTTGAAAATTGAATTCACAATCCGAAAAAGGGAGGATATATGAGACCGGTTGAATGTTTCTATTTTTCAAGCAAGATAGGATTGGAAAAATGGGAGAAGAGAAACGCGACTGTTGCAGTTCTGGTCTTCTTGGCGTTTGAAGGCTACATCAGGAATAGCGCTGGTTCAGTAAGGGTGATGAAAAAAGGAGAAGATTCACTTTTCAGAAATAAACTCAGGCCTTATGAAAAAAATGTCCTGGATTCTATTTATGAAAAATGGAATTTCTCCGAAGTGACCAAAATTATAAATGATTTTCCCTTTGGCGAAATGTTTCTTGAGGAAGGATACTTGGAAAAAAACAAGTTCCGTTTTTTGCCTTTTCTGAAATCTTATTCTCTGAGACCATCTGAAGAATGTTTCGATTTGGGGAAGAAGCTGGGAAAAAGGAGGAAGTTTCTTCTTAGCAAGATAGAAAAAAAAGAACTGATGACTGCCAAAGAAACGATTTCGGTGTTCTCATTCCCTTCAATTGCTTTTTCCGATAATTTCGGAAGGGGATATTTTTACGAGAATATGTTTAGGGAGGATTTCCGGGGATTGTTTCCGGTATTGGGCATTCTCGGAACACTTAAGTTCTTTTGAAAAAGGGTTGGCGCAACGTGCCAGCCCCTTTTTTGTTGCTAGAATTATAAATTTAAAAAGGACCTTTTCAGGTCCTTTGGTGCCGCAAATGTTTATGCAGTCTTGTTTTCAGTCCAACTCCATAAGTTGTACTTTTCCATTTCCTGCAATTTTGGCAGTAAAGCGATACAAACCAGGTTTGGCTTCGCTTGTTCTGGTTTACTCTTGGAGCCATAAGGTCTCCGCAATTGTCGCACTGAACCACATATTTGAGCAGTTCTTCCAACGCTTCGATTTTTTCTAACAAAACGCTTTGCCATCCGTTTTGTGTCCTGGTTCCGATCAATCCGACCGATGTCTTCCTGGTTTTACTTATCCGGAGTTCGACGTCGATTTCTTTTTCCGAATCTTTGACGAAGATCAGTTTTCCATCCTCTATTTTTACCGGAGTGAAAATTATGATGTAGAGATGGAGATTCTTGAAGTTTCTATAGAACTGGTATCTGGTTCTTGCACCTTCCGGTTCTACCAGAATGAATTTCGGAAAGTGCGTGGTGAAGAAATTCTTAATCTCTTCCAGCAAAATAGCGGGATCCATGGCACAACCTCCTTTATTTTCAAATTTCTAAACCCAATATCCATCGATAAGTAATGAATTTTATATCAGAATGACGGGTTTTGTCAATATTTTATTTGCAAAAAGAAGGGAAAGGAATAGAATTGAAATATTAACTAATTAAAAATATGAAAAAAGCGTACATTGTCCATGGTTGGGGGGCCGCTCCCGAAGAAAGATGGTATTCTTGGCTCGAAGAAGAATTAAAAACTAGGGGAATCGAAGCGGTTGCTTTCGAAATGCCGGATACGGAAAATCCCAAAATTGAAACCTGGGTAAAATATCTTGAAGATAATATCCAAAATCCGGATGAAGAAACTTGTTTGATTGGCCACAGCATCGGTTGCCAGACAATTTTGCGATATTTGGAAAGATTGTCGAATAAGACGAGGGTGGGGAAAATAATTTTGGTTGCGCCGTGGTTTTCTTTGACCGGGCTCGAAGAAGATGATCTTCCGATTGCCGAGCCTTGGGAAAAAACACCGATTGATGAGAAGAAAGTCTTGGAACACGTTGGAAAAATAATTGCGATTCTTTCCGATAACGACCCGTTTGTTGAGTTGGAAAAAAACAAAAATATTCTTGAGAAAAATTATAAAGCGGAAATTACTGTTCAGCCAAAAGGCGGACATTTTTCAGTCGACACCGGAATAACCGAACTGCCGGTGGTTTTGGAAATGTTAAGTAATTGATTACTTAACATTGCAAGTAACAAAATTTATGGGAGAAATAAAAGAACCAGAAATGATGAATGGTGAAAGTGAGAATGAAAATAAAAAAGAATGGTTTTCTGTTTTTGATAAATTCAGCGTGGAAAAAAGAAAATCCGAAGAAGCATTTGATAAAATCTCCAAAGATTACGGCTCAGAAAATAGATTTTTTCATAACATAAAACACGTTGAAACTTTGTTGAAATTTTTCAATCAAAGAAAGGATAGTATCAGAGATTATGATTCGATGAGGCTTGCGGCTTGGTTTCATGATGCCGTGTACGATACGGAAGCAGCAAACAATGAAGAACAGAGCGCGATTTATGCCAGAAGAATGTTGAAGGAATTGGGTATTCCTGAAGATGTCGTTGTGAAAGTGGAGAAATTAATCCTGGCGACTTTCAAACATGAGAATGCGGACAATGATAATGATTGTTCAATTTTTCTTGACGGAGATCTCTCGATATTAGGCGGGGACGATGCCGTTTACGATGCATATGCCAAATCCATATGGCAGGAATATTCCCGGATTGCTTCAAGAGAATACTATAAGCAGAGAAGAAAGCAAGTACTGGAAAATTTTCTTAAGAGAGAGAGGATTTATTTTACCAATGAAATGTTCAAAAAATTTGAAGATAAAGCTCGGAAAAATATTGAGAGAGAAATAAAGAGCTTAGAATAGTGTTATTAAGCTATAATTTTTTAAATGGCGATTGCCATCTGAATAAACAACAATCATCAGGGTTTCGCCGCTGTTTGACTCTGAGTCAAAGAAACAACGGTAGCTTTTTCTATTTCGGAATTGACAAAGCCCGAGGTAGAGGATTAAATGATTGAAGAACATGAAAAATTCTCATAACTTTAAAAAGAGGAGGTGTAGTTATGGAGAGGAAAGATGGATGGCGAGCCAGAATCAAAGAAATAAATCATAGAGGAGATTATATGATGCCCAATCTCTGTTATGAGTTTTTGGAAAATGGCAAGGTTATCGGAGAAGTGCATATTTTTTCATCGCACATGCTGATCGCAGTAAGAAAACATGGTCTGGATGCAGAATTCTGGACAATCGGTTCGACTCCCTACGCTTTTAATGCAATCAAGGAAAAAATGGCCGAAGGACTTCCTCCTGGAATAGAAGAAGCTCTCGAGATAATGTCCGAAATAAGGAAAAATGGGAGAATGGTGGATGTCGAATCGTCCAAAGAAGTGTATGACGGAATCAAATCAAGATGGGAGGAACTGATTTCGTCTTCCGGAATTTTGATGTAGAAAGCCAGTTAGCATCTTTCGAAACCATGAAGCCTATCGCAATCGGTAGGCTTTTCTTATCTCGTGTCTTTTTATTTTGCAGCTGGATTGATTCTTTCGGTGGTATAATATGGATGTAATGAATTATTGCATATCGATATGAATATAAAAAAATTTAAAAGCGTGGAACAGGCGATAAGAGTAAACACGTTCGAAGATCGCGACTATATCCTTATCCGGCATACTCTTCAAAAGGGGGAAGAAATAAAAATGCATTACCATAAAAAAGCTGGTGAAGCGGTTATTTTTGACAGCGGATCTGTCATAATCAGGGTGGGAGATGAAGAAAAGACAATAAATTTTAAGAAAGGAGAAAAAGTTATTGTCGTAAAATTTCCGAGTAAATTAAACCACTGGCTTTTAGCGAAATCAAAAATTTCTTATTTTGTCTTGAGAGACAGGAAAGATAGGAATATTTACGTTAAAGGTAGAAATAAATAATATCAAATCTATGGACAATGTAATCAATAAAATTCGGCAAGAGTTGAAAAAGAATACCGATGAAAAAACGAAGAAAAGCGGAAAAAATTTTTTCAAGGAAAAAATAAAACTTTACGGAGTGAAAACCGCAATTGTCAGCAATATCGGAAAGCAGTATTTCAAAAATATCCAAAACGAAAAGAAAGCGGAAATTTTCGGCTTGTGCGAAAAATTATGGCAGTCGGGTTATATGGAAGAATCTTTCATTGCTTGTAATTGGTCATATTTTATCCGCAAGGATTATGAGAAGAAAGATTTCTCAGTGTTTGAAAGATGGGTGAGCAGTTATGTCAGCAACTGGGCGTCCTGTGATACTCTTTGCAATCATACGATTGGGGCTTTTCTGGAAATGTATCCAGAATCTTTAGAAAAATTAAAAAAGTGGTCAAAATCGAAAAATCGATGGATTAAAAGAGCCTCAGCTGTGTCATTAATTGTTCCGGCTAAGAAGGGAAAATTCTTGAAAGATATTTTTGAAATTTCCGATAGTCTGCTTTTAGATCAGGATGATTTGGTACAAAAAGGTTATGGCTGGATGCTCAAAGTGGCGAGCCAAACTCACCAAAAAGAGGTATTTGATTATATTTTAAAAAATAGAAAAATAATGCCTCGGACAGCTCTTCGCTATGCTATCGAAAAAATGCCAAAAGAATTGAAAGCTAAAGCGATGGCAAAATAATTTGAAGTAAATGTTTTCCCTGTTTTTCAATTTGCAGTAAAACCCAAAAACCCCAAAAAAGAGCAATAGGGAATTAATCCCTGTTGACTTTTCATTTAAAGTATGTTAATATATTTAATCGTTGCAAATATGCGAAGGAGGC
>JAKLHP010000029.1 GCA_022710085.1 Patescibacteria group bacterium
ATCGTTATTTTGTGGAAGAAATAATGAAAGACCGGGAGCTTTCAATTAATGATCAGAAAAAGCTTCAGACTCAACTTTTGAAGCTAAAAGCTAAAAATACCCGCCTCGAAAGAACGGTAGTAAAACTTCTTTCCGGATTCAGTGGAGCATTAGCCCTTACTGGCGCAACTGAAAAGGAAGAATTTTTTGAATCAGGAATAAAAAGTCTCATCAATCAGCCTGAGTTTAAAAATATAGACGAAGTTTGCAAACTGGCTGAAGTCTTGGATGTAGTGGATGAAAAATTTGAAAATATCGCCAAGGATCTCAAGGAGAATGAAACAAAAATATATATTGGGAAAGAAAATCCGATTGACGGAATTTCTAACTGCTCAATGGTAGTTTCTTCTTATAAGCTTAAGGGCGGAGAAAAAGGAATCCTGGCTCTCATTGGTCCCAAAAGGATGAAATATGCCAAAAATAAATCGCTGATTGAATATATGAAGAAATTACTTAGCTCCTCCGCTGTATTATTTCTTATTATTAATACTATAAAATAATATATGTTTTCAAAAAAAGACAAAGACAAGAAGAACACTGAAGAAAAAATTGATGCTACTTCGCCGAAAGAAGATGAGGGAATAAAATCAAAGGAAAAAATTGAAAAGACCAAGAGCAAAGAAGAAGAAAATCTTGAAGGATGGAAGCGATGCCAAGCGGATTTTGACAACTATCGAAAGAGACAGGACGAAAGGATGAAGGAGCTGGGAAATATCGTAAGAGAAGATATGGCGCTTCAAATCCTTCCTGTGGTGGATAATTTTCAAATGTCGCTGGATCATGTTCCTGGCGATCAGGGTAAATCTCCTTGGGTACAAGGAATACTACATATCCAGCGCCAATTGGAAACTATCCTAAGGGATAGCGGGATAGCGGAAATTGAAACCAAAGAAGGAGATGTTTTCAACCCTGAAATTCATGAAGCGGTTGAAAATCATCAAGAAGGAGAAAAGGAAGGCGAACATAGAGTAAAAAAGATAATAAGCAAGGGATATAGAATGGGAGACAAGGTGATGAGAGCGGCAAAAGTAATCGTTGAGTAATTTTTAAATTAGAATAGCAAAATATTTGGACTAGATTGGAGGTGAATATTTATGCGAAATATTATAAATTGGTCTCCGATGTGGGACATGGAAAAATTTTTCGATGAGGGATGGACCGAATCGTTTGCTCCGGCAATAAACGTTTATCAGGAAAAAGATAACGTCATTGTGGAAACACTTCTCCCGGGCATCGATCCTGAAAAAGTGGACATTTCCATCGAAAATGATGTGCTTACTGTTTCCGGAAGAACTGAGGAAAAAACAGAAGTGAAGCGGGAGGATTATTATCGCAAGGAAATCAGAGAGGGAAGTTTCTCAAGATCAGTAATTCTTCCAATGCAGGTAAAGGGCGATGCGGCTGAAGCCGGTTATGAAAAAGGAGTTTTGAAAATAACTCTTCCAAAAGCCGAGGAAGCTAAGCCGAAGAAAATTGCTGTTAAGATAAAATAATAGTTTTCCTTTCTATCGCTCTCCGCCAGCTGGCGGATTGAGCGATAGGCTGGGAGAGTTATTTAATAAAAGTGAAAATGTGGAAATAAAAACCCCGGAAGAGAGAAGTTTTTCTCTGCCGGGGGCACACTAGTGAAAATGGGAGGTGAATCAGGATGATTGCGAGAATGGGAAAGCGAGACGTCCAGGAAGCTTGACGAAGCTTAAATTGACGGCTTCGGAAGAATATCTGACGCTTTTGCTTGTATCAGCAATTATTTCTTCTATTTCTTTTGCATCATCTGTTCTTCCTGAATTTTTCAAATCTTCTGCGATTTTTCTCGCTCTCTCAGTAGTAATCGCTGAAAAATAATCCATAAAAAAACCTCCGAATTGTTAGAATGAACTACCTGTCATTATAATATCAATAAGTAATTAATTTATCAAGTAAATTAAAAAAAATTAACAAAAAAATCCAAATCAGTGCGTTTTGTGCACGGGTTATGGATTACAAAAATACCATGGGTAAAATATTAGGTATCGATCTGGGAACCACCAACAGTGCGATGGCAGTGGTAAGCGGAGGCAAGCCGGAAATAATTGAAAACAAAGAAGGCAACCGAACCACTCCTTCAATGGTGGCGATTTCCAAAACCAACGAACGCTTGGTTGGGCTTCTGGCCAAACGCCAAGCTGTTACTAATCCGGGAAATACTTTATTTTCCATCAAGCGTCTTATCGGAAGGCATTTTGAAGATCAGGAAGTGCAAAGAGATTTGAAACTTCTTCCATACAAGATCTTAAAATCAAATGGAGGAGTCAAGATTGAAATGGGAGGAAAAGAATATTCTCCTCAGGAAATTTCCGCGATGATTCTCCAAAAACTCAAACAAGACGCCGAAGCCAAGTTGGGAGAAACCATTACTGATGCGGTAATTACCGTTCCGGCCTATTTTGACGACTCTCAAAGAAAAGCTACCAAAGAAGCGGGAGAAATTGCCGGGCTAAATGTTAAAAGAATTATCAATGAACCGACTGCTGCCGCTTTGGCTTACGGATTTGATAAAAAGAAAGATGAAAAAGTAGCTGTCTACGATCTTGGAGGGGGAACTTTCGACATTTCCATCCTGGAGGTAGCAGAAGATACAGTGGAAGTGAAATCAACTAACGGAGATACTCATCTCGGAGGAGATGATTTTGATCAAAGAATAATCTCCTGGATTTTGGATGAATATAAAAAGCAGGAAGGAATCGATCTCTCCCAGGACCCTCTGGCGCTTCAAAGAGTCAAAGAGTCAGCCGAGAAAGCCAAAATAGAGCTCTCAACGGCCATGGAGAGCGAAATAAACCAACCATTCATCACTAGTGATGCCAGTGGCCCAAAGCATTTGGTAATGAAAATCACCAGAGCCAAACTTGAAGACTTGGTTCATGATCTTGTCGAGAAAACTTTGGAACCGATGAAAAAGGCGCTTTCTGATGCCAAACTTGAAACCAAAGATATCCATGAAGTGATTATGGTTGGAGGAATGACTAGGATGCCATTAGTCCAATCTGCTGTTGAGAAATTTTTCGGAAAGAAACCGAACTTAACCGTGAATCCTGATGAGGTTGTTGCTATGGGTGCTGCTATCCAAGGAGGAGTGCTTGAAGGAAGTGTGAAAGATGTCCTGCTTCTGGATGTAACCCCGCTCACGTTTGGAATTGAAACTTTGGGAGGAGTTTCAACCCCATTAATCAATCGAAATACTACTGTCCCGACTTCCAAGTCGCAAGTATTTTCCACCGCTGCAGACAACCAACCGAGCGTAGAAATCAACGTGCTTCAAGGAGAAAGGGAAATGGCGGCCGGAAATAAATCACTCGGAAGATTTATTCTTGATGGAATTCCACCATCTCCAAGAGGCATTCCTCAAATCGAAGTGACTTTTGATATTGATGCTAACGGGATACTCAGCGTCACCGCTAAAGATAAAGCTACCGGAAGAAGCCAATCAATCAGAATTGAAGCTTCGAGCGGTCTTTCCAAGGATGAAATTGAAAGAATGAAGAAAGATGCGGAACTTCATGCGGAAGAGGACAAGAAAAACAAGGAATTGATTGAGGCCCGCAATATGGCTGATACTCTTACCTATACTACTGAAAAAGCAATGCGCGAAGCTGGAGACAAGATTGCCGAAGATGAAAAGAAACCGGTCCAAGAAAAAATTGATGAATTAAACAAAGTAAAGAATGGCGATGATTTGGAAGCTATCAAGAAAGCCACTGAAGCACTTTCACAGGAAGCTCAAAAGATTGGCCAGAAACTTTACCAAGCTGCCCAATCCTCCTCCGCAAATGCTACGGAAGGACAAGGCGCTGGCCAGTCCGAAGCCGGAACGGCGAAGGATGGCACGGCTGAGCAACCAAAAGAAGCTGAGACTGAAAAGAAATAGTTTTAATAGCGAGCGGGTTTAAACCCGCTCGCTTTCTTCTTAAATAATTAAATAAAAATATGAACAAAATAAAAATGAAATATGCAGTGGATTTTATTACTCTGGCTTCTTTCATAATCACAGCGATTTCCGGACTAGCGCTCAAATTCTTTATGCCGAGCGGAGTGAGGCAAGGAAGACTGCAGGAATTTTTGGGAATCCAAAAAGGCGTTTGGACAGGAGTTCATGACTGGGCAGGAATAATAATGATTATCTTCGCCTTGATTCATGTCATTCTTTATTGGAAAATGTTTTCCTGTATGACCAAAAATTTCTTCAAGAAAAATGAAAAATGCGAGATAAAAACAGGAGTTGAGAAAAAGTAATGTTTTAAATAAGAGCGGGGATATTCCCTCGCTCTTTGTAAAAAATAATATGAAAAACTATTTAAAACAGTCTTGCCTAAATTTTTAAGAAAAAGGATACATTTATTTCTATGTATAAACTATTTAATAGGCATTCTTCATGGAGTTAGAAAAGTTCAATCCAATGGACCTATCTTTTATTTTGTCTTAATAATATTAATCTACTTAATAAAGATAAATTTTTAGGGGAAATGAAAACAAAAATGATCGATAAACATAATAAACTTATCGATGATTTAAAAAAATAATTTTCCTCTTTCACCCCCGCTTTGCGGGTGTTTTGTCCAGCTTGACTTTCAACAAATAAAGTGATATGATTTGATGTTGCAAAAATAACGAGGAGGATACCATGAATTCAGTAGTGATGAAGCTCGGAGAAAAGAGAATTAAGGAGATCTGCGAAGTTGGGGGATTAGGAAAGGAAGACTCCAGGATCGTGGTTGAAATCCTTGATGAGTGGGAAAACCTGATCGGGAAAATTGTCGAAAAAATGGAGGTTGCGATTAAAAAAACAAGAAGCAATCCAAATAGAGAAAAAATCTTCATTGTAGTAATGCGGATAAACATAGAATTCGCAGATGCTACATTGTCGATCAACTGAAAAATAAATATCAATAGATCGATAAAACAAGGAAGTGTTATTCAATAACACAAACATAATATGGGCTAGATTATTTTGTTGTCTAGTCCTTTTTTATACTCCTTTTTCTCTGTTTCCATTAAATGTGTATTTCAATAAACAACCCAAAAAACTGGAATAAATTAAAAAATAAGAAAAGAACTCGGTTTGAGCAGCCCTTTTCCATTTTGCAAAAGGCAGCTTTTTGCTACAATATTGTAATATATTATAAGTAATTATTAAATTGGCAATTTGTTTTTTGCCGGTTTTCATCTGCCAAGGAGTCAAATAAAGTGTAAGGGGGCAAAATGGGAAGAGAAAATAAAGCCAGAGCGGCAAATCAAAATCCGGATTCGCGTATCGAGAAAATAATAAACGTGATGGAAGCTCGGGAAAAAATCAACGAAAACATCGTAGATATTTCCTTTGACATCATCGAGGAGGTTGAAAAAAGAGGAGGGAATGCTTCTTTCATCAGAGAACTCTTGGAGCATCTCAAAAAAGAAAGAAACCCAAGCGATGACAGGAAGCTATTGGATTTTCTGTTCGGACTCAAGCCGGAAATATTTACCAAGATTTGCGCCATTTTGAAAAGAACGGATCCTGTGGGGTTCCATAATAGACTTGGGCGATATATGTCCTGAGCAAAGCTCGAAAAGCAAACCTCGAGTTCCGCTGAAGCAGAAAGGGACTCGAGGATTTTTTTATTCCGTAGCATGAAAAATCTATGTTAGAATAGAAACATGGATAAAATTCTAGTTATTGGAATAGGAATCGGGCTGTCACTGGTGACTGCATTCGGAGATACTTTAATCAAGAGTGCTTCGGGAAAACTAGGATTTTCCGGATGGAAAAGCTTGGTTGCAGCTGCATTGATCTATGCTGGAACGGCTTTTGGCTGGTTTTTTGTACTTCGTAGAATAAAGCTTTCCAGTGGAGTGATTATTTATACCTTAAGTTTAATTTTATTTGTCATCCTCATTAGTGTTTTTTATTTCAAGGAAGACGTGAAACCAATTGAATATCTTGGCATAGCCATGGCCGTTGCATCATTGTTGATCCTTTCTCGCTTCGCATAGGGTAAGTAATTAATTGGTAATTTCCGCCAAAGGCGGATCAATCTATGGCTAAGAATAAGTATTTTGGAAAATAAAAAAAAGAGGCTCTTGCGGGATTGTTGTTTTAACAAAATGTAGCGTTGTACGAGCTACCCGCAAGAAACCTCCGTCGCATTAATGATAGTTAATATTATAAATTCAAACAATTGATTTGTCAATAATAAAAAATCTTTGCCCAGTAGTGAAATTTTGACTGGGCAAAGCCCGCTTTAGAATAGAGATGCAATAAATATTAATAAGACTATGATAATTTCTTTATATTTTATAAATATCAGATAGGAAATTGTCAAAATTCTACTACTGGTCATGGAACAAAACAAGCCGCAACCTAATCAAATCCAAATAAAGGCGACCGACGAGAAATTAAAAGGGGAATATTCCAACATGATGCAGATTATGCATACCAAAGAGGAATTTGTGATGGACTTTTTAAATATTTTTCCTCCAACTGGAACGCTTAATTCCCGAATCATCGTTTCCCCGGGACACTTTAAGAGAATGGTAAAAGCGATGGATGAAAATCTTAAAAAATACGAAACTAACTTTGGTCCGGTTTCTGAATCTGAAGCTCCGCAAAGCATCGGATTCAAAGCTTAGCCTTTTATCATTAGTTTTTGCTTATCCGGTGATATTCTTATCTGCCATATCAAAATTGGTGCGGAGGAGGAAAAATGGATAGAAAAAAGAGGAATAAAAAAAGAATCGAGGGAATACAAAAAGGACAAAAGAAGCGCCGAAAAATAAACAAAATCCGTCAGGAGGAAAACACGAAGGCAAGATTGGAACGGGAGAATATGAGGAGAATGGAAAGACTTGCAACGCTCTCTGAGGAGCAAAAATTGAAACCATCTCCTCGACCGTTACCATTGAGGACATTGTCCGCGTCTGGCATTTCCGGCCTTGAATTAGTAGGAGAATTTCTGGACAAAATGATGGATTCGGAAGAAAAAGAAAGGTTTTTCAGAACTGAGATAATCTTCGGGGATAAAGATTTGAACTCAATTCTTAAAAAACTTAGCTATTATTCCGAAGACGAGTAGGTCTGTTGACCTACTCTTTTTATTCCCTGTTTTTGCAGCAAACACAATAATTATTATTAAATGAAATATTTTATTGAGACTAGAATTATTGCTAGATAAGGACGACAATGATTTTGGTTTTTTATTTGCAAAAAATATTATTTTGGTCAATAATATTCACGTATGGATCAATGAATCTAAATGAAGAGGAGGCGACTTGAAAGAAAAAGCAAGGTGGTTCTATCTCGTATCGGAATTTAATCATAGGCAAGATGATGGAAAGCTTATTCCGTTTCCTGTTCTCATAATGAATTTCGGTTTTGAAGGAAATGGAGTGGCAAGGCTAGGTTTTCAGTCTTTTGAAAGAGCGGCATCATTTAAGTCTGAAAGAAGGGCATACTTCTCAATTTCCAAGATTCCAGATGAGAGTCGGAATGAGAAGCAGAAACTGTTGTATGAACTCCAAAAACACGGATGGGAAAAACCTCTGCATTTCGATGAAGTTTGGAGGAGCATTGAGGAGATGCCATCGTTCGAAAATGCCGAGGAGGCCGAAAAAGTTTTCAAGAAATTGAAAGAAGATTGGAAAAAGTTTTTTCCTTCGACGAGCAAATGATCCATGATTTTATGGGAGGAGTTTTAAATATCCTCCCACTTTTTTTCAGAAGGACAAGGGAAAGTTAACGAAAGAAAAAGGAAGTTTTTGTGGAAGAAAAGAAAAAGAAACAGGGAGCTACCGAAAGGTTGCGTATTTTTTCTTATCTTGCATTCAAAATGAATTAAGATTAAAAAAATTCCTTATTGCTCATTTTATTTTTTGTAAAAATGAAATATTTTGTCAGGGCTGGACTTATTAATAGTATGGACACTTTCAATAAGGTTATCCCCATGCCTGGAAAAAGGGAAGGTGAATTTCTTGGAGAGCAAGCCCCCAATCTTTCACCTCAGTCTCCACCGCCTTCCCTCCAGGCCCCTTTTTTATAAAATTCAATCAATCAACTTCTCAATTTTATACCAACATGCTGGCATATTAGTATAAATCAAAAAAAGGATTCAGGACTTCATCTTCAAATGGATAGCATAGGAAGCTTGACAAATGGAGTTTTTAATGATATCCTAATTTATTGTTATTTTTATATATTTGCCTAAAAGGAGGAAATAAAAAATGGCAAAATACAATAGTGGGAATACCCTCGGAAGAGACTTTTTGGAAACAGCTATGCTTGTCAGGGAAATCAAGAGGTTGCGCGAAATGGTGCACGAGAAATCCAAAAAATTCGACTCTGGAATGGAAAAAAGAAAAACGTTGAAAGATCTCGAGAGTTTAGCCAAGGACAGGCCCGAAGATGTAGTAGAAACGTTCAGGGCTATGTATTCGGGGACATTCGGACAGCGTGCTCTGATAAACAGACTCAGCAGAAAGAGTCCGTTTCTGCTGGATTTTCTAACCCAAAAAGGAATATTCACGGAGGTATAATATGGGAAAGAGATGGGTGAAAGCCCTCATCGAAACAATCAAACTCCTGGAAGATTTCAATGAGCTTCAAAAGTTCTTCCTGAGGGAAAACGGAAGATTATTCTAAATTCTCTCAAATAACCCAAACAGGGATCGCGAGTCGATCCTTGTTTTTTATATTTCATTCAGGACAATTCTTCTAATGTTTTATGAATAAGGAATTTAAAAATAGAGGATTTAGCGGAGAAATTAGTCATCAAACTATCTTCCACATTTTTATTTTCCCATTGACAATACGCTTCCCAGCTGATAAAAAACTTATAGTACAAAAAATTAAAAGCAAGGAGGAAGTATGCAGCTTACGCTAACTATTAAAAATGCAATTATCAATCATTTTGATTCCCTGAGGAT